>NZ_JBFUCL010000067.1:0-13285 GCF_056405255.1 Agromyces sp. P1_H4
CGGCAGCGCCGCGCGCACCGACGACGGCAGCGCCGCGCGCACCGACGGCGGCGGCCCCCGATGACGGCCGTGACCGTACGACGCCGCATCGCGGCATCCGCCGACCGGCTCTTCGACGCCTGGCTCGACCCCGCGAGCCTCGCGGTGTGGATGCGCCGCGACGACACCGGCGAGCCGTCGGTCGTCGTCGCCGACCCGCGCGAGGGCGGCGCGTTCTCGATCACGATGCGCGACCGGTTCGGCACCATCACGCACTCGGGCGTCTACCGGCTGATCGACCGGCCGCGGAAGCTCGAGTTCACCTGGCGATCGGAGCACACGCACCACGTGGACTCGGTCGTGCACGTGACGTTCGAGCCCGACGGCGAGGCGACCGTCGTGCAGGTGCACCACACGAGGCTGACCGACGCCGAGGCGGCGGCCAAGCACGAAGCCGGCTGGACCGAGATCCTCGGCCGGTACGAACAGACCATGGAMGCAGAGGAGGCGGCGTGATGCTGCTCGAGGACAAGGTGGCCGTGATCCACGGCGGTGGCGGATCGATCGGTGCGGCGACGGCGAAGGCCTTCGCCCGAGAGGGCGCGCGGCTGTTCCTCGCCGGGCGCAGCCTGCCCCGGCTCGAGGCGGCGGCATCCGCGGCACGTGCCGAGGGGGCATCCGTCGACATCGCGGTGGTCGACGCCATGGACCAGGACGCCGTCGACCGGCATGCCGACGAGGTGGCGGATGCCGCGGGCCGCATCGACATCGCCCTCAACACGGTCGGCTTCGACCACGTGCAGGGCCTGTCCATCGCCGACACGAGCCTCGACGCCTACCTGCACCCCGTGACGGGGTACCTGCGCACCAACTTCGTGACCGCGAAGGCGGCGGCGCGGCACATGGTGGCGCAGGGGAGCGGCGTGATCCTCACGATCTCGACCCCGGGGGCGCGGCTCACGGGCAACGGCCTGATCGGCAACGCCGCACAGAGCGCCGGCCTCGAGGGGTTCTCGCGGGCGCTCGCCGGCGAGCTCGGCCCGGCCGGCGTGCGCGTCGTGTGCGTGCGGCCGCACGCGATGGCCGACGCGTACGACCTCTCGTACACGGGGGAGATGTTCGGGCGCATGGCCGACGCGGGCGGGGTCACCCGCGACGAGTGGTTCGCGGCCCTCGCGAGCACCACGCTCCTCGGGCGCCTGCCGACGCTCGACGAGGTCGGCGAATACTTCGCGTTCGTGGCATCCGATCGGGCCCGCTCGATGACCGGCGTGATCGTGAACGTGACGGCCGGGGCGCTCGTCGACTGACGGGCGACGGATGCCGCGGCGGCGCGTCCCGTCCCGACGGGCACGGGGCGCTGCCACGATGAGGCGTGACCACCGATCGCCGAAGCCCGCGCGCCGCGGCATCCGACCCGCTGCTCGACCGCCGACCCGGGCTGTCGGCGAGGGCTCGCAGGTGGACGCTCGCCGCGCTGATCACGGCGTTCGTGCTCGTGGCGGTCTCGCTCATCGTCTCGAGCACGCCGTGGCCCGCGTCGCTCGCGATCCGGGCCGTCTTCGAGCGCGGTGCTGCGGACACGGTGGCCGAGATGGAGCCGTTCGTACCCGAGACCGGTGTGGACGCGCGGCTCGACGTGGCCACGGATGCCGCAGGTGGCACCGGTGGCGCCGACACCCGTCTCGACGTCTTCACGCCCGCGGAGGACCCGGGGCCGCACCCCACGGTCGTCTGGGTGCACGGCGGCGCCTGGATCTCGGGCGCGAAGGAGAACGTCGACCCTTACCTGCGGATCCTCGCGAGCCACGGCTACACGACGATCGGGCTGGACTACACCATCGCCCCCGAGGCGACCTATCCGACCGCCCTGCGGGAGCTCAACGACTCCCTCGCCTACGTCGTCGAGCACGCCGAGGAGCTCGGCGTCGACCCCGACCAGCTCGTGCTCGCCGGCGACTCCGCAGGGGCGCAGCTCGCCAGCCAGCTGGCGGTGCTCACCACGAACGACAAGTACGCGCACCTGCTCGGCCTCGACCCCGCCCTCGAACCGGAGCAGCTCGTGGGCGCCATCCTGAACTGCGGCGTGTAYGACCTGCGGGCGATGGCGGAGCTGAACGGCATCGGCCAGTGGGGGTTCAAGGTGGCCCTCTGGGCGTACACCGGCACGAAGGACTGGTCGAGCAGCTATGCCGGGACCACCATGTCGACCATCGAGTTCGTCACCGAGGACTTCCCGCCGACCTTCATCAGCGGCGGCAACGGCGACGCGCTCACCTGGATCCAGTCGGTGCCGATGAGCGACGCGCTCGCCGACGCCGGCGTGGAGACGACGGAGCTGTTCTGGCCGGCGGACCACCAGCCGGCGCTGCCGCACGAGTACCAGTTCCACCTCGACTTCGAGGAGGCGCACGTGGCACTCGACGAGACCCTCGCCTTCCTCGCCGCGCACACGACGCAGCCGTGATCGAGCCACCACGAGGCCGCCGGCCGGCGGCCGCGTGGTGGCTCGATGGCGAGCGGTCAGGGGCGCATGGACGCCGGGGCCGGCCCTGATGACCGTCGCACGACCAGGTGCGGCGTCGGGAGGTCGGGCCGCGAGCCGTCGACGCCCTCGATGCTGGCGATGAGCTGCAGCACCGACGCCCGGCCCTGCGCCTCGAACTCGAGGTGGAGGGTCGTGAGCGGCGGGTCGAAGAACGCGGCATCGGCCACGTCGTCGATGCCGACGACGCTGACGTCGTCGGGGATACGGAGGCCGCGCTCCTTGAGCGCGAGCATCACGCCGAGCGCGGTCTGGTCGTTGGCGGCCACGTAGGCGGTGGCCTCGGGCAGCTGCGGCAGGGCCATGATCGCGTCGTAGCCCGAGCGGGCCGACCAGTCGCCCGACAGCACCCCCAGCGAGGTGAGGCCCAGGTCGCGCACGGCGTCCTCGTAGGCGCGGGCACGCAGCCGCGAGGCGGGCCACTCGGCCGGCCCGGCGATGTGCACCAGGCGACGATGCCCGAGGTCTGCGAGGTGACCCACGAGTTCGTGCAGGTGCACTGCGGCGGGGTCGGTGCGGCGGCCGTCCTCGTCGGAGGCGACCGCGATGAGCACGGGCACGCGGAACCGAGTCGCCTCGAACGCCTTCGTCATGGCGTCGGTCGAGGAGAGGGCGAGGACACCCGCCAGGTTGAGCTGCGCCATGAGCTCGAGCGAGTCCTCGATCGCGGCCGGATCCTCCACGTCGAGCGACACGAGGTCGAGGACGTAGCCGGCCTCGCGGGCGGCGACGCTCGCGCCCTGCGCGATGCGGCTCGGGCCGACGTGCGACACCTCGTGCGTGATCGCCCCGATGCGGTGCGAACGGCCCGACTTGAGGCTTCTGGCGGTGAGGTTGGGCCGGTACCCCAGTTCGTCGAGGGCTCGCTCGACGCGGACGCGAGTCTCGGGCCGGATGCCGGCGAACCCCTTGAGGAACCGGCTGACCGTCTGGTGCGACACGCCGGCCGCCTGCGCGACGTCGTAGATGGTCGCCGGCCTGGCGGTGGGGTCCATACGCGGGCTCCTCTCGGGTGGTCGCGCTCCCACGATGCGTCGTCGATTGAAATCGGCGATCTGCTCTTGACATCTGATGTTATCGGCAACATTCTGGTCTCGACACGATGTTGTCGAAAACATTCTGACACTCACCACCCTGCTCGGCCGACAACGGAGTACGACTCGATGGATCCCTCGAACCCCGCCCACCTCCCCAGCGGAATCCTCTTCGGTGCCGCCTACTACGCCGAGTACCACCGCGACGAGCGCACCGAGGTGGACCTCGACCTGATGCAGGCGGCCGGCTTCACCGTCATCCGCGTCGGCGAGTCCGTGTGGTCGACGTGGGAGCCGCGCGACGGCGAGTTCGACCTCGACTGGCTGCAGCCCGTGCTCGACGGAGCGCACGCCCGCGGCATCCGCGTCATCCTCGGCACGCCCACCTACGCCGTGCCGCCGTGGCTGCAGAGCGCCTACCCCGAGATCGCCGGCGAGCCGCGCACCGGAGAGCCGATGCCGTGGGGGGCCCGTCAGGAGGTCGACTACTCGCACCCGGCCTTCCGCTTCCACGCCGAGCGAGTGATCCGTGCGGTGATCGCGCGGTACGCCGACCACCCCGCCGTGATCGGCTACCAGGTCGACAACGAGCCGGGCATGCTGCTGTTCCACAACCGCGGCTCCTTCCAGCGCTTCGTGCGCCGGCTGAAGGCGCAGTACGGCGACGTCGAGACGCTCAACCGCGAGTGGGGCCTCACCTACTGGTCGCACCGGCTCTCGGACTGGTCGGACCTGTGGACGCCCGACGGGAACACCCTGCCCCAGTACGACCTGGCCTGGCGGCGCTACCAGGCCGACCTCACGACCGAGTTCATCGCCTGGCAGGCGGACATCGTGCGCGAGTACGCCGAGCCCGGGCAGTTCGTCACCACGTGCATCGCCTACCCGCGGCCGGCCCTCGCCGACGAGGAGCTCGTCGAGGCGCTCGACGTGACCGCCGGCAACCCCTACTACGCCATGCAGGACCACCTCGACGCCACCGTCGACCTCGAGCCGGTCACCCCGTGGACCACATCGGGCGTCGCCGCGATGCTGCGCCAGGCCGACCGCATGTACTCGTCGAAGCAAGCACGGTTCCTCGTGACCGAGACCGACGCGCAATCGATCGGCGGTTCGGACTTCAACCTGCCGCCGTATCCCGGGCAGCTCAAGCAGGCCGCCTTCGCGTTCATCTCCCGCGGCGCGTCGATGATCGAGTACTGGCACTGGCACACGCTGCCCTACGGCACCGAGACGTACTGGGGCGGCGTGCTGCCGCACAGCCTCGAACCCGGCCGCGTCTACCGCGAGGTCGCCGAGGTCGGTGCCGACCTGCAGGCCATCGGCACGGCGCTCGACGGCTTCGAGCCCGACGCGGACGTCGCGATCCTCTGGTCGAACGACAGCCGCTTCGCACTCGAGTTCTTCCCGCCGCTCGCGACCGACGACGGGCAGCCCGACCGGGCGTCGTACCAGCACATCGTCGACGCGTTCCACCGCGGCGTCATCGACGCGGGCGCGCAGTCGCGCATCCTGCACGTGTCGCAGGCGCTCGCCCTCGGCGCCGAGGAGCTCGCCGCCCGGTTCCCGGTGCTCGTCGCACCGGCGCTCTACGTGGCATCTGACGCGGATCTCGACCTGCTGCGCCACTACGCTGCGGCCGGCGGGCACCTCATCGTCGGCATCCGCACCGGCTACGGCGACGAGGAGGCCCGGGCGCGCGTCGAGGTCGCCCCGGCGCGGCTCCACGAGGCGGCGGGCGTGCGGTACGAGGAGTTCTCCAACCTGCGTCACGACGTGCCGGTCGCCGGGAGCGGGCCGCTCGCGGCATCCGACGACGCGGTCGCCCGCCGCTGGGCCGACGGGCTCATCGCCTCGGGCGCCGAGACGCTCGCGCGCTACGACCACCCGCGCTTCGGCGACTTCCCGGCCGTCACGACGAACGAGCACGGGTCGGGCCGCATCACGGTCGTCGGCACGGTGCCCTCGCCCGCGCTGGCCGCCGACCTCGTGCGCTGGGCGGTGCCGTCGCCGACCGCCGACGGACTCGCGTCCGGTCGCGCGCTACCCGTGACCGTGGCATCGGGCTCGCTGCCCGACGGCCGCCGCGCCTGGTTCGTCTTCAACTGGGGATGGGAGCCGCAGGCCGTCACGCTCGCGGCATCCGTCACCGACCCCGTCACCGGAGACCAGCTCCCGACGGGCACCGATGTCTCACTGCCGGCCTGGTCGACGCGGACCTTCGTCGGCGAGTGAGCACCAAGGGATCGCCTGATCCGACCCAACCACAGAAAGAGTCATCATGAAGAAGGCACGCAAGACAGCACTGGCGCTGGTGACCGGCGCCGCCTCGATCGCACTCGTCATGTCGGGATGCAGCCCCAGCGGCGGAGGCGGGTCCGACCAGGGTCCGGTCAGCCAGGACGACATCGACAAGGCGATGGAGACGCCCACGAAGCTCACCTTCTGGACGTGGGTGCCCGACATCGAGAACGAGGTCAAGCTCTTCGAGGAGAAGTACCCCGCGATCGACGTCAAGGTCGAGAACGTCGGCCAGGGCCTGCCGCACTACCAGAAGCTGCGCAGCGCCATCGAGGCAGGCGAGGGCGCACCGGATGTCGCACAGATCGAGTACCAGTACATCCCCTCGTTCGTGCTGCCCGAGTCGCTGCTCGACCTCACGCCGTACGGTGCCGACGACCTGGCGGACGACTACGTCGACTGGGCGTGGAACCAGGTCTCGCCCGCCGACGAGGTGTGGGCGATCCCGCAGGACGTCGGCCCGATGGGCAACCTCTACCGGGAGGACATCCTGGCTGCGGCCGGCATCACCGAGCCGCCCGCCACATGGGACGAGTACGCGACGGCGGCGAAGGCCGTGAAGGATGCCACGGGCTCGTACATCTCGAACCTCGGCGCCACCCAGGCCGGCCAGATGATCGGCTTCTTCTGGCAGGCGGGCGTCAAGCCGTTCGGGTACAACGGCGAGGACACCGTGTCGATCAACGTGAACAGCGACGAGGCCAAGCAGGTCGCCGACTATTGGACGCAGCTGATCCAGGCCGACCTCATCTCGACCGACGTCGACTTCAACGACACGTGGTACCAGGGCCTGGCGAGCGGAAAGTACGCCGGCTGGCTCACCGCGGCCTGGGGACCGATCTTCCTGCAGGGCACGGCCGAGGACACGTCAGGGCTCTGGCGTGCCGCGCCGCTGCCGCAGTGGGATGCGGGCACCGAGGTCTCCGGCAACTGGGGTGGCTCGTCCGACGCGGTGCTCGCGTCGACGAAGAACCCCATCGCCGCCTACGAGCTCGCGAAGTTCATCAACAACGACGAGGAGTCGGCGATGAAGCTGGCGACCGAGCAGTTCCTCTTCCCGCCGCAGGTGTCGGTGCTCGAGGACCCCGCGTTCGTCGACCAGCAGTCGGAGTTCTACGGCGGCCAGGAGGTCAACAAGCTGTTCGCCGACATCTCGACGACCGTCGACACGGACTTCGAGTGGCTGCCGTTCATGGACTACGTGTACTCCACCTACGAGGAGACGATGGGCACGGTGATCGCCGACAAGGGTGACATCGCCGCTGCCCTCGACGCCTGGCAGGACCAGCTCGTCAAGTATGCGGAGGACCAGGGCTTCACCGTCGAGTGAGTCCGCGGGGCGCCCGCCGGCCGGCCGGCCTGCCACCGCTCGCCGCCCTGCAGGCGGGCGCCCCACCCCATCGTCCATCCACCACGAGAAGGAGCCGTCATGTCGACCTCCCCGGCGCTCACCGCAGAGCGCCCGACCGCGCCACCGCCGAAGCGCYGCACGAGCACCGCGAAGCGCAAGCAGTACCGTGCCGCCTACCTGTTCCTCCTGCCCTTCTTCATCGTGTTCATCACGATGCTGGTCGTGCCGCTCATCTACTCCGGTTACCTGAGCCTCTTCGAGAGCAAGCTCATCGGCGGCGAGGTCTTCAACGGCCTCGGCAACTATGTCCGGGCGCTGACCGATCCGCTGTTCCTGGAGGGACTCGGACGCGTGGGCCTGTTCTTCGTCGTGCAGGTGCCGATCATGCTCGGCCTCGCGCTCTTCCTCGCCCTCGCGCTGGACAGCTTCCGGGCGAGGGGTTCGAAGGCGGTCCGCCTGCTCATCTACATGCCCTACGCCGTGCCCGCCGTGGTCGCGACGCTCATGTGGGGCTACCTCTACGGCCCCGACTTCGGCCCGCTGGCCCAGATGTCACGCGCGCTCGGCTTCGGGACGCCCGAGTTCCTGTCGGCCGAGAACATGCTCGGCTCGATGATGAACATCGTCACGTGGGAGTTCGTCGGCTACAACATGATCATCATGTACGCGGCCCTGCGGTCGATCCCCGGCGAACTCTACGAGGCAGCCGAGATCGACGGCGCCGGGCAGTTCCGCCTCGCGTGGAGCATCAAGATCCCGGCGATCCGGCCGGCGATCCTGCTGACGATCATCTTCTCGGTCATCGGGTCGTTCCAGCTCTTCTCCGAGCCGAGCCTGCTGTCCATCATCGCCCCGAACGTGGTGATCAACTCGTACACCCCGAACTTCTACGCCTACAACCTCGCGTTCGTGAACCAGGAGCTGAACTACGCGGCATCCATCGCGTTCCTCCTCGGAATCGTGATCGCCGTCCTGTCGTACCTCGTCCAGCTCGGAGCGCAACGTCGCGAGCGGCGCGAACGGAGGCCGGCATGACCTCCACCGAGACCCGCGCGGCCGTGACCGTCGGCGATGCGACCGGTTCGCGCCGATCGGCCCGCCACTACGCACCCGAGCGGCGCCGGAGCGTGCTGCTCACCGTGCTGCTCTGGCTCCTCGTGCTGTACTTCGTGCTCCCGCTGTGGTGGCTGCTCGTCTCCTCGACCAAGGACAACGCCGCCCTGTTCTCGACGTTCGGTCTGTGGTTCGGCGGCGACTTCTCCCTCTGGGAGAACCTGCAGACCCTGTTCAGCGTGCGCGACGGCATCTTCACACGGTGGCTCGTCAACACCTTCGTCTACTCGATCAGCGCTGCGGTGGGAGCGACGCTGCTCTCCACCATGGCGGGCTACGCGTTCGCGAAGTACGAGTTCCCCTTCAAGAAGGCGCTCTTCAGCGCGACGCTCGGCGCGATCATGATCCCGCTCACTGCGCTGGCGCTGCCCACCTACCTCCTGTTCTCCTCGGCCGGCCTGACGGATACCCCGTGGGCGGTCATCATCCCGTCGCTGGTCAGCCCGTTCGGGGTGTACCTCATGCGGGTGTACGCCGCCGATGCCATCCCCGACGGCCTGATCGAGGCGGCGCGGGTCGACGGCGCCGGCGAGTTCCGGATCTTCTGGCAGGTGGGACTGCGGCTGCTCGGCCCCGGCCTCGTCACCGTGTTCCTGTTCTCGCTCGTGGCGACGTGGAACAACTACTTCCTTCCACTGATCATGCTGAACAGCTCCGATCTGTATCCGATCACGGTCGGCCTCGCGCAGCTCCAGGCGGCGGCGAGTCAGGGCGGTGGCTCCCAAGCGCTGTTCTCCACGGTCATCACCGGTTCGCTCGTGTCGATCGTGCCGCTGGTGCTCGCGTTCCTCTTCCTGCAGCGCTACTGGCAGTCGGGGCTCGCGACGGGGAGCGTGAAGGAATGAGCGCATCGCCAGCGCGCCGCAGGGATGATGGACGGATGACTCCGACGGAGAGGGCGCGATCGTGACGATCTGGTACGGCGGCGACTACAACCCCGAGCAGTGGCCGCGCGAGGTGTGGGATGAGGACGTCACGCTCATGCAGCGCGGCGGCATCAGCCTCGCCACGGTGGGCGTGTTCTCGTGGGCCCGGCTCGAACCGCGCCCCGGAGAGTACGACTTCGCCTGGCTCGACGACGTGCTCGACACCCTGCACGCCGGGGGCATCCGCGTCGACCTGGCCACGGCCACCGCATCCCCGCCGCCGTGGCTCGCGAAGCGGCATCCAGAGACCCTGCCCGTCACCGAGCAGGGCGTGCGGCTCGCGGTGGGCAGCCGGCAGCAGTACTGCCCGAGCTCGCCCGTGTACCGGGACCGAGCGCGGGAGCTCGTGACGCGACTGGTGGAGCGGTACGCGCAGCATCCGGCCCTCGAGCTCTGGCACGTGAACAACGAGTACGGATGCCACGTCAGCCACTGCTACTGCGAGGTGTCGGCCGCGGCGTTCCGCACCTGGCTCGAGGCGAAGTACGGATCGATCGACGAGCTGAACCGCGCCTGGGGCACGGCGTTCTGGTCGCAGCGCTACGACGGGTTCGACGAGGTGGAGCCGCCGCGCGCGGCCCCGACGTTCCGCAACCCGACGCAACTTCTCGATTTCGACCGGTTCTCGAGCGACGAGCTGCTGGCCTGCTACCGGTCCGAGGTCGAGGTGATCCGCGCGGCATCCGAGGTGCCGATCACCACGAACTTCATGGGGTTCTTCAAGCCCGTCGACTACTGGAAGTGGGCGCGTGAGGTCGACATCGTCTCGGACGACACCTACCCCGATCCCGCCGACCCGATCTCGGTGCCGTATGCCGCGATGGTGCGCGACCTGATGCGCTCGCTCGGCGACGGAGCGCCATGGCTCCTCATGGAGCAGTCGCCGGGAGCGGTGAACTGGCGGCCGCAGAACGCGGCGAAGGTGCCCGGGCAGATGCGCGCGTGGTCCTATCAGTCGATCGGACGCGGCGCCGACGGCATCCTCTTCTTCCAGTGGCGGCAGTCGGCCGCGGGCTCGGAGAAGTTCCACTCGGGAATGGTTCCGCACGGCGGCACCGACACGAGGGTGTGGCGCGAGATCGAGCAGCTCGGCGGGGAGCTGCAGCGGCTGTCGGGGCCCGAGGTCGGCCTCGAGGGCAGCCGCGTCCCCACCCAGGTCGCGATCGCCCTCGACTGGGACAGCTGGTGGGCGGTCGAGCAGCCGGCCTCCCCCACGACGGTCTCCTACCTCGAGACCCTGTTCGCCTGGCACCACGCGCTCACGTCGCTCGGGCTCACGGTCGACTTCGTGCGAGCCGACGCCGACCTGTCGGGCTACCGGCTCGTCGTCGCACCGACCCACTTCGTCGCGACCGACGCGCAGCTCGAGAACCTGGCGGCGTTCGCGGAGGCCGGGGGCACGCTCGTCGTCGGCTTTGGCACGGGCATCACCGACGAGCACCTGCACGTGCGGCTCGGCGGCTACCTCGGCGAGCCGCTGCGGCGCACGCTCGGCGTGTGGATCGAGGAGTTCGCACCGCCGGCCGCGCCCGACCTCCGGGCCGTCGGCGGGGGAGCGCCGCCGCCGGTCGCCGTCGACGGCGACGTGCTCGGCGGGGCGGCATCCGGTGCCGTCTGGGCCGAGTACGTGCGGGTCGAGGATGCCGCGACGGAGGCGACGTTCGCCGAGGGCGCGCTCGCCGGGTGGCCTGCCGTCACGCGTCGCGGCGCCGACGGCGGGGGAGGCGCGGCCTGGTACGTCGCGACGCTGCCCGAACCCGAAGCGCTCGGCCGGCTGGTCGCCCGGATCGCCGAGGAGGCCGGCATCGAGGTGCCCGCACCCGTCGCGAACGGCGGTCGGGTCGAGGTCGTGCGACGTGGCGGATTCGTGTTCGCCATCAACCACGGTGCCGAGGACACCGAGCTCGTCGTCGAGGGCACCGACCTGCTCACGGGGTCGGATGCCTCGGGCCTCGTGCTGCCGTCGCAGGGGGTGGCCGTCGTCCGTCCGGTCTGAGCCGCCGGGGCGCCGGCCGCGCCCTACACTTCGAGCATGTCCTTCGTCGAATCCATCCGCACCGTCTTCGGCAAGTACGCCGAGTTCACCGGTCGCGCGGGGCGGCCCGAGTTCTGGTGGTGGGCGCTGTTCAACGTGCTCGTGCTGTCGGCGCTGAACGTGCTCAACGTGTTCCCGGTCGGCGAGAACGCCTACCTGGGGTCGGTGCTCGCGGGACTCTGGGGCGTTGCCGTGCTGCTGCCGTACCTCGCCGTCACCGTGCGGCGCCTGCGTGACGCCGGGTACGGCTGGGGGCACRTGTTCTGGGTACTCGTGCCGATCGGCGGACTGATCGTGCTGGCCGTCTTCCTGTCCCAGCCGGCGAAGGACGGGCTCGCGGCGCCGGACGCCGTACCGGGACCGGCCGCCGCCTGAGCCCGACGGCGGCTGCGGCGCACGCCCGTCAGATCGGCAGCGAGCGGTCGTCGACGATCGTCTTCATGACGAGGGTCGACTCGACGCGCCGCACGCCTGGCAGCGCGGAGAGGCGTTCGTCCCAGAGCCGCTGGTAGGCGGGCAGGTCGGGCACGGCCACGCGCAGGAGGTAGTCGGGATCGCCGAACAGCCGCAGGGCCTGGATCACCTCGGGGACCTCGGCGACGGCGGCATCGAACGCGGGGATGGTCGCGCGGTTCGCCTGGTCCATGGTGACGAACACGAGCGCGCCGAAGCCGAGCCCGACGACCTCGGGGTCGATCACCGCACGGTAGCCGGTGATCGCGCCCGACTCCTCGAGCGCTCGCAGGCGCCGGTGCGTCGGCGACATGCTGAGCTGCACCCGCTCGGCGAGGTCGGTGAGACTCAGTCGGCCGTCGTGCTGCAACTCGGCAAGGATTCTCCGGTCGATGGCGTCCATGGGGTGGATTCTTCCACAGCAGGGCGCCGGAGGGGAGGAAGTTGGAACCACCTTCCAGCCGATCTTCCGTACGTTCGTCGTATCGGAACGACGATCGGGGAATGCGATGGACGTGCAACTGCTGCTCGCCTGCTGGGCGATGATGACGTTCATGGTGCTCGTGCCGGGGCCCGACTGGGCCTACATCATCGCCGCGGGCACCAGGGATCGCACGATCATGCCCGCGCTCGGCGGCATCCTCATCGGCTATCTCGTCGCGGTGGCCGCGGTGGCGGTGGGCGTGGGCGCGACGCTGGCGGCGCTGCCGTGGGCACTCGTGATCCTCACCCTGGCAGCGGCGGGCTACCTGTCGTACCTCGGCGTGCGCATTKTGCTGCACCCGCCCGCCGTGGCGACGGCCGGGGAGTCGGGCCCGCAGCGTGAGTCGAGGGCGTGGCTTCGGCTGGCCCAGGGGGTCGGCGTGAGCGGGCTCAACCCCAAGGGACTGCTCGTGCTCGTCGTGCTGCTGCCGCAGTTCACGGATGCCGCGGGCGACTGGCCGATCCCGGTGCAGCTCGCGGTGCTCGGGCTCATCTTCGTGGGCAGTTGCGCACTGGTCTACTCCGTCGTGGGCGTCGGCGCCAAGGCCGTGATCCGTGCACGGCCGTCGGCCATGCGCGTGGTCTCGCGCGTCTCGGGCGCGGCGATGGTGCTGCTCGCGGTCGTGCTCGTGGCCGAGCAGCTGATGCACCTCACTCGGTAGCGTGGCCTGCATGGCCACTCCCGACTTCGTGCTCGAACTGCGCCGGCACCTCGGCACCCGCCCCCTCTCGTTCGTCGGCGTGACCGCGGTCATCGTCCGTGGCGACGAGGTGCTGCTGGGTCGCCGCTCCGACAATGGCGCGCTGACCCCCATCACCGGCATCGTGGATCCGGGTGAGGAGCCGGCGGATGCCGCGTGCCGCGAGGCGCTCGAGGAGGCGGGCGTGCGCATCCGGGCGGACCGCCTGGCGTGGGTGCACCAGATCCCGCGGATCACCTACGACAACGGCGACCAGGCGGACTACCTCGACCTCACCTTCCGGTGCACGTGGCTCGAGGGCGAGCCCTATCCGGCCGACGGCGAGATGACCGAGGTGGGATGGCGACGTCTCGATGACCTGGGC
>NZ_JBFUCL010000068.1:0-13228 GCF_056405255.1 Agromyces sp. P1_H4
GCCCTGAACGACCCCGGGTACGACGAAGGGCCCCGGATCGCTCCGGAGCCCTTCGGTCGTATCGGCGACTAGCTGTAGTTGCCGGGGGTGAAGTCGTCGCTCGAGAACGCGTCGAAGTCGACGAAGCTGAGGTCTCCCTCGGCGAAGGCCGCGTCGTCGGCGAAGATGCGGTTGGGGTACCGCTCCGCCTTCGCCTCCTCGGTGGCCTCGACCGCGACGTTCCGGTACTTGTTCAGACCGGTGCCCGCGGGGATCAGCTTTCCGATGATCACGTTCTCCTTCAGGCCGACCAGCGGGTCGGACTTCCCCTCCATGGCGGCCTGCGTGAGCACGCGGGTCGTCTCCTGGAAGGACGCGGCCGACAGCCACGACTCGGTCGCGAGCGAGGCCTTGGTGATACCCATGACCTCCTGGCGAGCCGACGCCGTCTTCTTGCCCTCGGTGAGCGTGGCGCGGTTGATCTCGTTGTACTTCGAGCGGTCGACGAGCTCGCCGGGCAGCAGGTCGGTGTCGCCGTGGTCGACGACGGTGACCTTGCGCAGCATCTGCCGCACGATGACCTCGATGTGCTTGTCGTGGATCGGCACGCCCTGCGAACGGTAGACGTCCTGGACGCCGTCGACGAGGTGCTTCTGCACCTCGCGGACGCCCTTGACCCGGAGGACCTCCTTCGGGTCGACGGTGCCGACGATCAGCTGCTGGCCGAGCTCGACGTGCTGGCCGTCCTCCACGAGCAGCGTCGAACGCTTGAGCACGTTGTACGCGATGGGCTCGTCGCCGTTGTCGGGCGTGAGGATGACCTTGCGCTGACGCTCGGTCTCGTCGATCGTGATGCGACCCGGGGCCTCGACGATGGGCGACGCACCCTTGGGGGTACGTGCCTCGAAGAGCTCCTGCACGCGGGGAAGACCCTGCGTGATGTCGTCGGCCGAGGCCGAACCACCGGTGTGGAAGGTACGCATCGTGAGCTGCGTGCCGGGCTCGCCGATCGACTGGGCCGCGATGATGCCGACGGCCTCGCCGATGTCGACGAGCTTGCCGGTCGCGAGCGAACGGCCGTAGCACTTCGCGCAGACGCCGACCGCGGACTCGCAGGTCAGCACCGAGCGGACCTTGATGGTCTCGACGCCGGCACCGAGCAGCTTGTCGATGAGCACGTCGCCCACGTCCTCGCCGGCCTCGGCCACGACCTCGCCCTTGGCGTTCACCGCGTCGGCGGCGAGGCTGCGGGCGTAGACCGCGTTCTCGACGTTCGGGTCGCGGACGAGCTCGCCCGTGGCATCCGTCGTCGCGATCGCGAGGTCGAGCCCACGGCCGGTGCCGCAGTCGTCCTCGCGGATGATGACATCCTGCGAGACGTCGACCAGACGACGCGTGAGGTAGCCCGAGTCGGCCGTACGGAGGGCCGTGTCGGCCAGACCCTTTCGGGCACCGTGGGTCGCGATGAAGTACTCCGCCACCGACAGCCCCTCGCGGTACGAGGAGATGATCGGGCGGGGGATGATCTCACCCTTCGGGTTGTTCACGAGGCCTCGCATGCCGGCGATGTTGCGCACCTGCAGCCAGTTACCACGAGCACCCGACGTCACCATGCGGTTGATGGTGTTGTCGGTCGGGAAGTTCTCCTGCATGGCCTTGGCGACCTCGTCGGTGGCCTTCGTCCAAATCTGGATGAGCTCCTGGCGACGCTCGAGGTCGGTCGTCAGACCCTTCTCGAACTGCGACGTGACCTTCGCGGCCTGCTTCTCGTACTTCGAGACGATCTCGCCCTTGTTCGGCGGCGTCAGGATGTCGGAGAGCGCGACGGTCACGCCGGAACGGGTCGCCCAGCGGAAGCCGGCGTCCTTGATCCGGTCGAGGGTCGCGGCGACCTCGGTCTTCGGGTAGCGCTCGGCGAGGTCGTTGACGATCGCCGAGATCTGGCCCTTGCCGGCCTGCTGGTTGAAGAACGGGTAGTCGACCGGCAGCGCCTCGTTGAAGAGCGCACGACCGAGCGTGGTCTCCATGAGGAACGGCTTGCCCGAAACGAAGCCCTCGGGCTCGTCCCCCTCGGCGAAGTGCAGCCCCTCGAGGCGGATCTTCACCGTGGCGTTGAGGTCGAGCGCGATGTCACCCGGACGGTTCTGGTCGAACGCGAGGATGGCCTCGGCGATCGACGAGAACGCGCGACCCTCGCCGGCTGCGCCGGGCTTGTGGGTCGTCAGGTGGTGCAGGCCGATGATCATGTCCTGCGTGGGCAGGGTCACCGGACGGCCGTCGGATGGCTTCAGGATGTTGTTCGACGCCAGCATCAGGATGCGGGCCTCGGCCTGGGCCTCGACCGACAGCGGCAGGTGCACGGCCATCTGGTCGCCGTCGAAGTCGGCGTTGAACGCCGCGCAGACGAGCGGGTGCAGCTGGATGGCCTTGCCCTCCACGAGCTGGGGCTCGAAGGCCTGGATGCCGAGGCGGTGCAGCGTGGGCGCGCGGTTCAGCAGCACGGGGCGCTCGCGGATGATCTCCTCGAGCACATCCCACACCTGCGGACGCGAACGCTCCACCATGCGCTTGGCGGCCTTGATGTTCTGCGCGTGGCTCAGGTCGATGAGGCGCTTGATCACGAACGGCTTGAAGAGCTCCAGCGCCATCTGCTTGGGCAGACCGCACTGGTGCAGCTTCAGCTGCGGACCGACCACGATGACCGAACGGCCCGAGTAGTCGACGCGCTTGCCGAGCAGGTTCTGGCGGAAGCGACCCTGCTTTCCCTTGAGCATGTCGCTCAGGGACTTCAGGGCGCGGTTGCCGGTGCCCGTGACGGGGCGACCACGACGGCCGTTGTCGAACAGCGCGTCGACGGCCTCCTGCAGCATCCGCTTCTCGTTGTTCACGATGATCTCGGGGGCCCCGAGGTCGAGCAGCCGACGAAGGCGGTTGTTGCGGTTGATCACACGACGGTAGAGGTCGTTGAGGTCGGAGGTCGCGAAGCGGCCGCCGTCGAGCTGGACCATCGGGCGAAGCTCCGGCGGGATCACCGGCACCACGTCGAGCACCATCGCGGCCGGCGAGTTGCCGGTCTGCAGGAAGGAGCTGACGACGCGGAGTCGCTTGATCGCGCGGATCTTCTTCTGGCCCTTGCCCTCGGCGATCTGCAGGCGGAGGTCTTCCGCCTCGGCCGCCAGGTCGAACGCCTCGAGGCGCTTCTTGATGGCCTCGGCGCCCATGTAGGCGTCGAAGTACATGCCGAAGCGGTCCTGGAGCTCGTGGAACACCGAGTCCTCGGGCTTGAGGTCGCCGACCTTGAGGGTGCGGAAGTCCTCCCACACGCGCTCGAGGTGCGCGATCTGCTCGTCGGCGCTCTTGCGGACGCCGGCCATCTCCTTGTCGGCGGCGGCCTCGGCGCGCTTCTTCTGGTCGGACTTGGCGCCCTCGGCCTCGAGACCGGCGAGCTCCTCCTCCTTGCGTGCCATGAGCGTGGCGATGCGCGCGTCGCGCTGGTCGCCGATGGTCTTGATCTCGAGCCGGAGCTCGTTCTCGAGGCCGGGCATGTCGGCGTGACGACCCTCGTCGTCGACGTCGATCACCATGTAGGCGGCGAAGTAGATGACCTTCTCGAGGTCCTTCGGCGCCATGTCGAGCAGGTAGCCGAGGCGCGAGGGCACGCCCTTGAAGTACCAGATGTGCGTGACGGGGGCGGCGAGCTCGATGTGGCCCATCCGCTCACGGCGCACCGAGGACTTCGTGACCTCGACACCGCAGCGCTCGCAGACGATGCCCTTGAAGCGCACTCGCTTGTACTTGCCGCAGGCGCACTCCCAGTCGCGGGAAGGTCCGAAGATCTGCTCGCCGAAGAGGCCGTCCTTCTCGGGCTTGAGCGTGCGGTAGTTGATGGTCTCGGGCTTCTTGACCTCGCCATACGACCAACGACGGATGTCGTCGGCGGTGGCCAGACCGATGCGAAGCTCGTCAAAAGTGGTTGCGTCGAGCAATTTCTCTCCTAGAAAAATCTCAGTCGTCGTTCTGGCCGGGTTCAGATCTCGTCGATGTTCGACGACTCGAAGCGCGCGGAGATGTTGATGCCGAGCTCCTCCGCTGCGCGGAAGGCCTCGTCATCGGTGTCTCGCAGCGAGACCGCGGTGCCGTCGGCCGAGAGCACCTCGACGTTCAGGCAGAGCGACTGCATCTCCTTCATGAGCACCTTGAAGGACTCGGGGATGCCGGGCTCCTGGATGTTCTCGCCCTTGACGATCGCCTCGTACACCTTGACGCGGCCGAGGATGTCGTCGGACTTGATCGTGAGGAGCTCCTGCAGCGCGTAGGCAGCGCCATAGGCCTCGAGGGCCCACACCTCCATCTCACCGAAGCGCTGGCCACCGAACTGCGCCTTACCACCGAGCGGCTGCTGGGTGATCATCGAGTACGGGCCGGTGGAGCGCGCGTGGATCTTGTCGTCCACGAGGTGGTGCAGCTTCAGGATGTACATGTAGCCGACCGAGACCGGGTACGGGAAGGGCTCGCCCGAGCGACCGTCGAAGAGCTGCGTCTTGCCGGTCGAGTCGATGAGGCGCTCGCCGTCGCGGTTGGGGAGCGTCGAGTCGAGCAGACCCGCGATCTCCTCCTCGAGTGCGCCGTCGAACACCGGGGTCGCGACCTTGGTGCCGGGGGCGGCCTCGTGCGCGTCCTTCGGGAGCTTCTTGGCCCACGACGGGTTGCCGTCGACCTTCCAGCCCTGCTTGGCGACCCATCCGAGGTGCGTCTCGAGCACCTGGCCGAAGTTCATTCGGCCGGGGATGCCCAGCGGGTTCAGGATGACGTCCACGGGCGTGCCGTCGGCGAGGAAGGGCATGTCCTCGACCGGGAGGATCTTCGAGATGACGCCCTTGTTGCCGTGACGGCCCGCGAGCTTGTCGCCCTCGGTGATCTTGCGCTTCTGGGCGATGTAGACGACCACGCGCTGGTTGACGCCCGAGCCGAGCTCGTCGTCGCCGTCCTGCGAGTCGAACACCTTCACGCCGATGATCGTGCCCTGCTCGCCGTGAGGCACCTTCAGGGACGTGTCGCGCACCTCGCGGCTCTTCTCGTTGAAGATCGCGCGGAGGAGGCGCTCCTCAGCGGAGAGCTCGGTCTCGCCCTTCGGCGTGACCTTGCCGACGAGGATGTCGCCGGGGCGGACCTCGGCGCCGATGCGGATGATGCCGCGCTCGTCGAGGTCGGCGAGCAGGTCGGGGCTGACGTTGGGGAGGTCACGGGTGATCTCCTCCTTGCCGAGCTTCGTGTCGCGCGCGTCGACCTCGTACTCCTCGATGTGGATCGACGAGAGCACGTCGTCCTTCACGAGGTTCTGGCTGAGGATGATCGCGTCCTCGAAGTTGTGACCCTCCCACGGCATGAACGCCACGAGGAGGTTCTTGCCGAGCGCGAGCTCGCCGTTGTCGGTCGCGGGACCGTCGGCGATGACCTCGCCGGCCTCGATGCGCTCGCCTGCCGACACCACCACGCGGTTGTTGTACGACGTGCCCTGGTTGGAGCGGTCGAACTTGCGCAGGTAGTAGGTCTGCGTGCCGCCCTCGTCGAGCTGCACGGTGACCGAGTCGGCCGACACCTCGGCGACGACGCCCGCCTTGTCGGCGGTGATCACGTCACCGGCGTCGACGGCCGCGTAGCCCTCCATGCCGGTGCCGACGAACGGCGAGTCGCTGCGGAGCAGCGGCACCGCCTGGCGCTGCATGTTCGCACCCATGAGGGCGCGGTTCGCGTCGTCGTGCTCGAGGAACGGGATGAGCGAGGTCGCCACCGACACCATCTGGCGCGGCGAGACGTCCATGTAGCCGATCTCGTCGGCGGGGAACAGGTCGACCTCGCCGCCCTTCTTGCGGGCGAGGACGCGCTCCTCCTGGAAGTGGCCGTCGGCCTTCAGCGGCGCGTTGGCCTGGGCGACGATGTAGTCGTCCTCCTCCATCGCCGTGAGGTAGTCGATCTGCTCGGTGACCTTGCCCGAGACGACCTTGCGGTACGGCGTCTCGATGAAGCCGAACGAGTTGATGCGCGCGAACGACGCGAGCGAGCCGATCAGGCCGATGTTCGGGCCTTCAGGGGTCTCGATCGGGCACATGCGGCCGTAGTGCGACGGGTGGACGTCTCGGACCTCGACGCCCGCGCGGTCGCGCGAGAGGCCGCCGGGGCCGAGCGCGCTCAGGCGACGCTTGTGCGTCAGGCCCGCGAGCGGGTTGTTCTGGTCCATGAACTGCGACAGCTGCGAGGTGCCGAAGAACTCCTTGATCGCGGCGACGACGGGTCGCACGTTGATCAGGGTCTGCGGGGTGATCGCCTCGATGTCCTGCGTGGTCATGCGCTCGCGAACGACGCGCTCCATGCGGCTGAGGCCGGTGCGCACCTGGTTCTGGATGAGCTCGCCGACCGCGCGGATGCGACGGTTGCCGAAGTTGTCGATGTCGTCGACGTCGAGGCGGATGTCGACCGCCTTGCCGCCGCGGCGACCCGCGATGGTGGTGCGCTCGTCGTGGAGGGCGACGAGGTACTTGATCGTGGCGACGATGTCCTGCACCGTGAGCACCGAGTCGGTCAGCGGAGCCTCGAGGCCCAGCTTGTTGTTGATCTTGTACCGGCCGACCTTGGCGAGGTCGTAGCGCTTCGGGTTGAAGTAGAAGTTGTCGAGGAGCGCACGCGCGGCCTCGGCGGCGACCTGCTCGCCCGGACGGAGCTTGCGGTAGATGTCCTTGAGCGCCTCCTCCTTGGTGAGGATGTTGTCCTTCTCGAGGGTGAGCGCGATCGACTCGTAGCCGGCGAACTCCTCGAGGATCTCCTCGCTCGTGAGGCCGAGGGCCTTGAGGAAGACGGTCACGGACTGCTTGCGCTTGCGGTCGATGCGCACGCCGACCTGGTCGCGCTTGTCGATCTCGAACTCGAGCCATGCACCACGGCTCGGGATGACGCGAGCCGAGTAGATGTCCTTGTCGGAGGTCTTCTCGGGGGTGCGCTCGAAGTAGACACCGGGCGAGCGGACGAGCTGCGACACGACGACACGCTCGGTGCCGTTGATGACGAAGGTGCCCTTGGGGGTCATGAGCGGGAAGTCGCCCATGAAGACGGTCTGCGTCTTGATCTCACCGGTGAGGTGGTTCATGAACTCGGCGTTCACGTAGAGCGGGGCGGAGTAGGTCTTGCCCTTCTCCTTGCACTCGTCGATCGTGTACTTCGGCGGCTCGAGCTCAGGGTTGGTGAACGAGAGCTGCATGGTCTCGCCGAGGTCCTCGATCGGGGAGATCTCCTCGAAGATCTCCTCGAGGCCCGTGTGCTCGGGCAGGTCCTGGCGGCCGGCCTCCTCGGCCTCGGCGACGCGTGCCTTCCACGCGTCGTTGCCGACCAGCCAGTCGAAGCTCTCCGTCTGGAGTGCGAGCAGGTCGGGCACGGTGAGGGTGTCGGTGACCTTTGCGAACGAGAGGCGGCTTGCACCGCGTCCGTTCTTGGGGGTGGGCGTGGTCGCGTTGCGCGCAGCAGCCAAGTGAATAACCTCCATCGGCCCCGTCGGGCCGGTTCACTGTCGGTAGCGGAGAGTGGAACCCCTCAGACGTTTGCGGATGCACGAGGTCTGGAACCCCGGCACGCGAAGCCGACCGCAATATGAAGGCATGGTGGGTCTGGGAGCGCAAAGGTCAACTATATGTCAAACGACGCGCCATGTCCAGCGAGATTCTTGATTTGTTCCGGGATCTCCGGTATAACCGCGCGGATGCCCCGCCGATTCCCGGTTGCGGCCGGGAGATCCGGCAGCGGGCGGCCCGAAATCGCGCGGTTCGCGCGGCCGGAACGCGCAGCTCGAGCGGCCGCGGACGTGGCACGATGCAGGCATGTCGCACCCCCGCATCGAGTTCGAGGCCGACGTCTTCTCGCCGACGGGCCTCACGCTCCTCGTGGATGGCACGGCCCAGTCGCACGTGGATCCGAGCGATCCGACGAGGCTGTTCTTCGAGTACATGCGGCGCCTCGGCCACGTGCTCGATGCCGTGGCGCCGGCGGGCGAACCGATCAAGGTCCTCCACCTCGGCGGCGGCGCGATGACGCTGCCGCGCTACGTCGCGGCGACCCGGCCGGGGTCCCACCAGGTGGTCGTCGAGCTCGATCCCGAGGTCGCCGCCACCGTGCTCGACCGGCTCCCGCTGCCGGCCGGCGAGGACATCGAGCTCCGGCTCGCCGACGCCCGCGATGCGGTCGCCGTCCTGGCGGCGGCGACCGAGCGGCCGGCCCTCGACGCGGTGGTGGTCGACGTCTACGAGGGGCTCGATGCGCCGGCGTTCGTCGACGAGCCGGCATTCCTGGGCGGATGCCTCGCGCTCGTGCGCTCCGGCGGCATCGTCGCCGTGAACGTGGCCGATGCGCCCGGCCTCACCCGCCTGCGCGCGCAGGCCCGCGCGTTCGCCCGCGCCGACCCCGCGGCGGAACTGCTCGTCGCCGGCGACCCGACGGTGCTCTCGGGCGCGGAGGAGGGCAACGCGCTCCTGGTCGCCACTCCCGGCGGCCTCCCCGAGGGGCTCGCCGACCGGCTCGCCGCGGCCGGGCCGTTCCCCGGGGCGGTGCTCACCGGCCACCGTCTCGACGCGGCGCTCTGGGGCGCCTGCTGACGTGCCGTACGACGCGGTGGCGGATGCCGCGGCGCCGCGCCCCTCGCAGCGGGCGGGTAGCGTGGCATCCGTGTCAGACCTCGAACGACGCCTCTCCGTGAGCGGCCATGTCGCCCGCCTCGAGGAGTCGCGCTCGGTGCCCGGGTCGTGGACGCTCTACGTCGACGGCACGCCGCAGTCGCACGTCGAGGTCGAGCGCCCCGACTGGCTCGGGTTCGAGTACGTGCGGCGCATCGGGCACGCCATCGATCTCGTGCGTCCCGACGGCGCGCCCATCACGGCCGTGCACCTCGGCGGTGGCGCGCTGACGCTCCCCCGTTACGTCGCCGCCACGCGTCCGGCCTCGCGCCAGCAGGTGGTCGAGCTCGAGAGCGAACTCGTCGACCTGGTGCGCGAGCACCTGCCGCTCCCCCGCGGCGCGCAGGTGCGGGTGCGGCACGGCGATGCCCGCGAGGTMCTCGCGAAGCTGCCCGCCGGCCTCGACGGCGCGGTCGACATCGCGGTGGTCGACATCTTCTCGGGCGCGCGCACCCCCGCGCACGTGACCAGCGCGGAGTTCTACGGGCTCCTCGTGCCGCGCCTCGCGCCCGGCGGCATCGTCGCCGTCAACGTCGCAGACGGCGCCGGCCTCGCGTTCGCGCGCTCGCAGGCCGCGACCCTCGCACACGTCTTCGCGCACGTCGCGATCGCCGCCGACACCTCGATGTTGAAGGGCCGGCGGTTCGGCAACGTCGTCATGTACGCCTCGCACGACGAGCTGCCGTTCGCGGGCCTCCCCCGCCGGCTCGCGAGCGACCCCGCCCCGGCGAAGCTCGTCGACGGCGACGAGCTGCACCGGTTCATCGCGGGCGCGCCGGTGGTGACGGATGCCACGGCGGTGCCGTCGCCGCCGCCCGCGCGCTCGATCTTCCTGTCCAAGCCCGGTCGCTGACCCGACCGGCGACCGGCGGGCCGGCGTCGCCGCGCTGCGGTCAGCTCGAGCGGCGCACCACGCTCGGCGCGCTCTCGTTCCACACGCGGTCGAGCGCGGTGACGACGTAGCGGTACGTCGACCCCTCCGCGGCCGAGGCATCCGTCCAGCGCTGCACGACGCCCGACTGCGTGCGGACCGTCGCGAGCAGGTTTGCGGCGTCCTCGACGTCGATGGCCCCGGTGCCGCCCTCGACCCGGTACACGGCGAACGAGGTGGCCCGCAGGCTCGGYGGCGCGGCATCCGACCACTGCAGCTCGACGCCCGCGTCGGTGCGGGTCGCCCTCGTGAGCACGGGCGCGCGCACGTCGGTGGCCGGCAGCCACTCCATGGCGGGCACGATGGCGGGGTGGGCGTAGTGGTCGGCGAGCACGCGGGACATCGAGCCCTGCGGGTCGGCTGGCACGTGCTTCGCCGAGAAGTACACGTTGCCGTGCACCGGCGTGCCGGCGTCGTCGATGCCCCGGTCGAGCGTCAGGTGGTTCGAGAGCTCGGCCGGGTCGGTGAACACGCCCGACGTCACCTTGTAGAGCGCCTCGCCGATGTAGAGGTGCGTGCCGGATGCCGCGGCGACCCCGGCCCACCACGGCACGAGCTTCGCGTAGTCCGCGACGGCCAGGCCGATCTGCCAGTACACCTGCGGGTTGATGTAGTCGAGCCAGCCCTCCAGCACCCACTTGCGGGTGTCGGCGAACTGCAGGTCGTAGGACTGCGAGCCGCCCGTGTCGGACCCGAGGGGGTCGGTCGTGCGGTTCCGCCAGATGCCGAACGGGCTGATGCCGAACTTCACCCACGGCTTCAGCGCCTTGATGCGCTCGGAGATCGAGTGCACGAAGGTGTCGACGTTGTGCCGGCGCCAGTCGGCGACATCGGCGAAGCCGGCACCGTGCGCGGCGAAGGTCGCGGCATCCGGGATCACCTGCCCGGCCACCGGGTAGGGGTAGAAGTAGTCGTCGAAGTGCACGCCGTCGAGGTCGTAGTGCTCGACCGAGTGCAGGATCGCCTGTTGGATGTGCTCCTGCACCTCGGGCAGGCCCGGGTCGAAGTAGAGCTTGCCGCCGTAGGCCCACACCCACTCGGGGTGCACGCGAGCGGGGTGCTCGGGCACGAGCTGCGCGGGGGAGGCCTGCATCGAGACGCGGTAGGGGTTGTACCAGGCGTGCAGCTCGAGGTTTCGGCGGTGCGCCTCGTCGACGATGAAGGCGAGCGGGTCGTAGCCCGGATCCTGGCCCTGCACACCGGTGAGGTACTGCGACCACGGCTCGAGCGGGCTCGGCCAGAACGCGTCGGCGGTGGGCCGCACCTGCACGAACACGGCATTGAGGTGGAACTGCTCGGCGACGTCGAGCCAGTGCAGGAACTCGGCGCGCTGCTCGTCGGCGGCGAGACCGGTGCGGCTGGGCCAGTCGATGTTCACGACCGACGAGATCCACATCGCCCGAAGCTCGCGCTTGCGCGGGGCGAGTGCGGCGCCCGCGGCGGTGCCGGCGCCTTCGGCGTACGCGGTGCCGGGCGTCAGCGTGCCGACGGTCACGGTGAACGCGGATGCCGCGACACCGGCGACGGCCAGGGTGAGGAAGTCGCGGCGGCCGAGTCCGCTCGGCGTCGGGTCGTCATGTGTCGTGGCGTCGAGGGGCATCGTCGATCCTCCAAGGTCGGTATGGAAGATACTTCCACGCGATGCCCGGTTTGTGAAGAGTTGCTTCCGCGAGGAGGGCCGCGGGCGGGCGACGGGCCGCCTCACGCGTGGCGGAAGCGGACCTCCTGGCCGGGCCGCAGTTGCGCGACGGCGTCGAGCGAGCCCGCCGCGACCACCGCGATGACCGGGTACCCGCCGGTGACCGGCCGGTCGGCGAGCAGGATCGTCGGCCGTCCGTCGCCCGCGACCTGCATCGACCCGGGCACCGTCGCCTCGCTCGCCAGCTCCCCCGCTCGGCGGCGCGCGAGCTCGGGCCCGAGCAGCCGCGCGCCGATGCGGTCGGCCTGCCCGGAGAGGCGCCAGGCGGACTCGAAGAGCGTCGCGGCCGCGGCATCCGTGAACCAGTCGACTCTCGGCCCCGGCAGGAGCGCGAGCGTGACAGCCCCATCGGGCGGCGGGAACGCGACGTCCTGGTCGACGACGGGCACGGATGCCGCGGGCTCCGCGCCGATCGGGAGCCCCTGCCCGGCCGCCACCGGCCCGGGCCCGAGGGCGGCGAGCGTGTCGTGCGAGCGCGAACCCAGGGCGGCGGGCACGTCGAGTCCGCCGCGCACGGCCAGCACGTAGCGGATCCCGCGGGCGGCGACGCCGACCTCGAGCACGGCACCGTCACGGGCGCGCGTCGCCGTGTAGGGCGGCACCGGGCGCCCGTCGAGCGTCACCGGCCCCCAGGCGCCGGTCACCGCGAACCAGGCCTCACCCTCGAACCGGCCCCGGAACCCGCCCACGGCCAGCTCGAGCGCCGCGGCGCCGTCGGGATTGCCCACGAGCCGGTTCGCGAGCGTGAGCGCGCCGCGGTCGAGCGCACCGGATGCCGCGACGCCCAGGTGCGCGAGGCCCGGCCGGCCGAGGTCCTCCACGAGCGCCGAGGCGCCCGGGTGCTCGACGCGCAGGCGGGTCATCCCGCGTCGACCGCCTCGAAGCGCACGCGACGCCCGGGCGCGAGCAGCGCGGGGTCGGCCGACTCGGCATCCCAGAGCGTGGACGTCGTTCGCCCGATCAGTCGCCAGCCGCCGGGACTCTGGCGCGGGTAGACGCCGCCGAAGGCCCCGGCGAGCGCGACGGACCCGGCCGGCACCCGCGGGCGCGGCGCGTCGAGCCGCGGCACCTCGAACGGCCAGTCGTCGCTCACGAGGTAGCCGAAGCCCGGCGCGAAGCCGATGAACGCCACCCGCCAGTCGATCGAGGTGTGCCGGGCCACCAGGGCTTCCGTCGAGACGCCCAGCAGCGCCGCCGTCGCGACGAGGTCGTCGCCGTCGTAGGAGACCGGGATCGTGACCGGCGACGCCGCGGCGCCCGCGACCCGCGATCCCGCCTCGGCGGGGATGCGCCGCACCCAGGTCGCCGCGGACTCGAGCGCCATGCGCGCGGGATCGACGGCGACGAGGATCGTGCGGGCGGCCGGCACGAGCTCGACCACGCCCGGCTTCGGATCGGCGGCCAGCGCGTCGTGCAGCGCGAGTACCTCCTCGAGCGAGTCGCACTCGACGAGCAGGGCCGCGTCGCCGCTCGGCAGCAGCCGGCGGGTCATGCGAACGCCCGGATCTCGATGCGGGCGGCCTCGAGGGCGGCGCGGACGGCGCGGGCCATCGCCACGGCGCCCGGGGTGTCGCCGTGCAGGCACAGCGAGTCGGGCGCGAGCTCGACACGGCTGCCGTCGTCGGCCGTGATGCCCCCGGTCTCGGCGAGCTCGAGGGCGCGGTCGGCGGCCGCGGCCGGATCGTCGATCACCGCGCCGGGCTCCCCGCGCGGCACGAGCGAGCCGTCGGCGACGTAGCCCCGGTCGACGAAGGCCTCACGGGCGAAGCGGAGCCCCGAGGCATCCGACGCCCGCTCGAGGGCGCTCGACGGCGGCCCGAGCAGCGGCAGCGTGGCGTCGTAGCTGGCCACCGCCTCGGCGAACGCGTGCGCCGCCGCCTCGTCGACCGCGAGCCGGTGGTAGAG
>NZ_JBFUCL010000069.1:0-13193 GCF_056405255.1 Agromyces sp. P1_H4
ATGCCGGCGACGAAGGCGGCCGTGCCGGCGTCGAGCCCGACCGACTGGAGCGCCGCCACGTGCTCGTCGGTCGTCAGGCGGGTGTACTCGACCGGACGGTCGACGACCTCCGAGGCGGCCGCCGCGAGCTCGGCGTAGCTCCACGCCGCGTCGCCGCCGAACTCGTAGACCTGGCCGAGGTGGCCATCTTCGAGCAGCACGGCCGCGTCGCCGGCGGCGAAGTCGGCACGGGTGGCGCTGGCCACGCGGCCGTCGGCCACGGATGCCGCGATCGTGCCGGTCGAGGCCGCGCGCGCGACATCCGCCGCGTAGTTCTCGGTGTACCAGTTGTGGCGCACGATCACGGCGGGAACACCCGATGCGGCGATCGCCTCCTCGGTGGCCTTGTGGTCGGCGCCGAGGGCGTAGTCGGCGGTGGCCGCCTGGGGTGCGCTCGTGTAGACGAGCTTCGCGACGCCTGCGGCCTTCGCCGCGTCGATCACGTTGCGGTGGCCTGCGAGGCGCGAGCCCGGCTCCGAGCCCGAGATGAGCAGCACGGTGTCGACGCCGTCGAGGGCGGCCGCGATGGTGTCGGGACGGGCGTAGTCGAGCTCGACGGTGCGGATGCCGCGTGCCGCGACGTCCGCGAGCTTCGAGGTGTCGCGCGCGCTCGCGACGATGTCGTCGGGCTGGGCGCCGCGCTCGAGCAATGCGTCGACGACGAGGCGGCCGAGCTGGCCCGAGGCTGCGGTGACGAGGATGGTCATGATGGTCCTTCCGATTGCGTACATCGAGGGCCAACCGGATGCCGCTCGCCAACCTTCCCAAGATTGGGTACCCACTTTCAAGTAAGGTACCTACATGGTGGTAAGTCTTGCGCAGATCCGTGAAGCGTCCGGCGAAGTGTTCACCGAGGGATGCCCTACGCGCGTCGTGCTCGATCACATCATGAGCAAGTGGGGCGTGCTCGTGCTGCTCGCGCTCACCGACGGCACGCACCGCTGGGGAGAGCTGCGCCGCGAGGTCGAGGGCATCAGCGAGAAGATGCTCGCGTCGACGCTACGCACGCTCGAGGCCGACGGGCTCGTCGAACGCCGCTCCTACCCCGAGGTGCCCCCGCGCGTCGAGTACTCGCTCACCGACCTGGGGCGCGACCTGATGGACCGAATGCTGCCCCTCGTCGAGTGGGTCGCGGCGAACGCGGGTCGGGTCATCCCGGTCGGATAGCCTGTGCGCGTCCTACATCGCATCGAGAGGCCCCGATGACCAGCCAGCCCACGCCTGCCCAAACCACCCGTGCCCAGCCGGCCCATGTCCAGCCGAATCCCTACGCGGCCGTGTCGCCCGCCGGATGGCACGTCGAGCCGGGCTCGAATCGCTATCGCTGGTGGGACGGGTCGAGCTGGGGTGTCTACCACGACCAGATGCCGGCCGGGTATGTCGGGCCGGTCGCCCGAGTGGCCGTCGTTCCGTCGTCGGCGACGAACGGCTTCGCCGTGGCCGCGCTCGTGCTCGGCATCTGGGGCTTCCTCGTCACGTGGATCCCGTTCCTCATCGGCCTGGTGCTCGGCGGCCTGCCCGATCTCCTCGCGGTCGTCTTCGGCATCATGGGCATCGTGCGCGCGAGTGCCTCCGGTGGCCGTGGCTTCGTCACGGCCCTGATCGGCCTCATCCTCGGCGGGCTCGCGTTCCTCTCGCTGTTCGTGGGCGCGGGCACGCTCTGGTAGTCCGCCCCGCGCAGCCTTCCCTGCCCGATCGGGCACACTGCACGCTCGCAGAGCGTGGCCGCGGTTAACCTCGCACTGAGGAGGACGGGCGGGCCAGCCGTCGGCGACCCGTCCGCGAGAGGATGCGGCATCGCAAGGTCGGCGACGACGAGGCCGACGAGACCGGCCGGCGCATCGGGAACGGCCGACCGGCTTCCGCCGTCGTGCCCGCGGTCGGCGTCGCCACTGATCGCGAGGCGGCGCCGCTCACCCTCGCCGGCGTGCAGCGCGTCGCCGGAAATCGCGCGGCAGCGGAGCTCGTGGCATCCGATGGGGTGTCGGCCCGCGCGGCCGGCGGCATCGTGCGCCTGCAGCGTCAGCCGGTCGATGCCGGCGTCGACGCGGATGCCCCGACCGATGCGCAGCCGCAGACACCGGGTCAGCAACCGGCCCAGACGCCCACCCAGGCTCCGGCGCAGCAGCCGACTCAAACGCCAGCCCAGGCGCCGGGGCAGCAGCCCACGCAGGGCGTGCCGCAGCAGGGAGCGGCGCAGCCGACGACCGCCGCGCCGCGCGACGTCGACACGACCGACGTGCCCTATCCGCCCGCCCGCCCGAGCATCCAGGTCGCGCGCGGCACACCCGTCGTCGTGGCCGGGGCCGCGCCGCCGGCCGCCGAGACCGCGCCCGTGCACGGCATCGACACCACGATCGAGTTCTGGGGCGTCGCCGGGGTCGCCGCCTACGTGGACCAGCTCGTCGACGGATGGCGCACGCGCCGCGCCGCGCAGGGGCAGACCGTCGACGTCGCCGCGACGCGAGCGTCGTTCGTGACCGACTTCGACGAGACGATGCAGGGCTGGTACCAGCGCAGCAGCTTCAGCACGCCCTTCGCGGGCCTCGACGCCGCAGTCCTTCGCCAGCTCAATGGGAGACGCACACGGCTCGCGCAGGCCGTCGCGAACCGGCGCGTCGTCGAGAACGGCCGTCGACGCGCGCTCACGCCCGATGAGCGCAGCGCGCAGCTCGAGGCCGAGCTCGTCGTCGAACGGCAGCTCCTCGTCGACAAGATCGTGTCGCACCTCACCGAAGGAGCCTGGGGCTGGATGCTCGAGCGGCGCGAGCACCTCGACTTCACCACGGTCACCCAGCGCGGTGTGCGCGAACTGCGGAACTTCGCGCCCGGCGCCCTCCCGAACGTCGACGCCGTCGCCCTCGTGCGTGGTCGACTCGCCGCGCGCAACCGCGCGCTCACCGACCCCGAACGGGCTCGGGCCATCTCCCAAGCCGAATCCGCACTCCGGCGTCGCACCCGCGACCCGAAGGCGACGCTGGATTCCGCCGCAGAGGAGGCCGCGATCGTCGCCGCCGAGACCCGCAAGTTCGGCGGGCAGCAGCAGGTCGACGCCGCCGTGCGGGAGGCGGCGATCGACATCGAGGAACGCGGCTGGGAGAACGTGCACGAGCTCGACGCGAACGGCCGGCCCGCGTGGGGCTCGGTGTGGGGACGCAACAGCATCGGGGTCATGACCACGACGGCCATCTTCGTGCTGTGGCTCATCGACACGTACGGCGCCGGGTTCACGGCCGACAACTACGGCGGTCACGGCGGCGGCGGCTTCGCAGGGCGCGGGCGCTCGCTCGATCTCACGATCCCGCAGCGCCGCGCCGACGGCTTCTTCGACGCAGCCCAAGCGATCCAGTTCGCGCTGGCGATCGACAGGGCGGCCTCAGCGATCGGCGTCGAGTGGCGTGTGATCTACGACGACTTCTCGGTCGCCCGCGCGGTGAACGAGCGGCTCGGCCAGCGCCGCATCATCGAGGTCGCCAACACGAGCCGCGGTCGCACCGGCGACATCACGAACATCAACTGGCACGGGCCGCTGGTGAACCACTTCCACCTCGACCTCGCGTTCTGAGCACCTCGCGGCGTCAGCCGCCGTTCGCCCTCTGGTCGACCGCGCGCCGCAGGCGGTCGACGTCGAGTTCGAGCAGCTCGAACGTCTCGCGCAGTCGCCCGGCGGCATCCGGATGCTCCTCCTCGAGGCATTCGGCCAGCAGCAGCCCGTCTTTGCTCACCTCCGTCAGCGAGGCCATGAGCGAGAGGACGGCGGATGCCGGCAGCGTCATCGTCCCTCCGGACTCCGAGGCATCCGTCACCTCACCGACCTCCACGGCGTAGAGCAGCGCACTGCCGAGCGCGGCGCGCTCGCGCGCGCACCGACCCGTGGCGGCATCCCTGTCGTCGCCGAACACCTCCGTCGGTACCCCGGCGCTCTCGAGGTAGGTGTCGACCTCGCCGTCGGATGCCACGATGCGCATGATCTCGGGCGAGTCAGCCGTCGTGATCGCGATCGTCGCTTCGAGCCCGGTTGATTCGTCACTCATCTCGATCGTCCCCTTCGGCCACCCGCTCCACCAGACGTCGGGAATCTACTCCGGGTGGCTCGGCGCGGCAACGGCCGGGGGTCGCACCGGCGATGCTTTCCGGTCGGAAACCTCCGGCACTTCGGCACTCCGGCACTTCGGCACCGACCTCTTCGAGAGAACGCATTCGTGGACTTCGAGCGATCGCGGCATCCGCTCGGCTCTGGTAGTCAGGTGCATATGGCCGCACCGCACGTCGCCCTGCTGCGTGGCATCAACGTCGGCGGGCGGAATCCGATTCGCATGCCCGAGCTCGTCGAGTGCTTCAGCGACGGCGGCTTCCGGGACGTCGTCACCTACCTGCAGAGCGGCAATGTGCTGTTCCGGCCCGGCGGCAGGGGTCGCCGCGGCGGCCAGAAGCTCGAAGCCGACGTCGAGGCGATGCTCGAGGAACGGTTCGGGATGCCGCTGCTCGTCGTGATCCGGTCGCGTGACGAGCTCGCCAAGACGATCGAGGCCGCCCCCACCGATCACGGGTCCCCGAAGCTGCGCAGCGACGTCTTCTTCCTCAAGCACCCGCTCACCGCCGAAGCGGCGCTCGCCGAGATGCCCGAACTGCGGGCGGGGGTCGACTCGGTGAATGCCGGGCCGGGCGCGATCTACTTCTCGCGTGTGGCGGCGAAGGCGACCAAGACCCGCATCCAGAAGTTCATGGCGATGCCGGTCTTCCAGCAGGTGACCGTGCGCACGTGGGGCACCTGCACCAAGCTGCTCGAGAAACTCGACGAGATGGAGGCTGGAGACTGACTATTCGCCCGGCACCTCCGTCGTATCCTCCTCGAAGCAGGGCGTCGGCGACCAGTAGTACCCGCTGAGAATCGGGCACGCGTAATCGTAGAGGTGCGGATCCTCCTCCCAAGGGCCGAGCGGCGTGAAGGGCAACAAGCTGTCGCCCAAGTCGATGTTGAATGTCGGCGGCGCGGAGGATCCGCCGTTCCCGACCTCACCGTCGCTGCTCCCGTCATTCTGGCCTGAGGCGAGGATCGACGCCTGCTCAGCCAGACGCGCGTCCTCGGCCGCCTGCCACGCGATCGCCGAGCTCACCACCGCGTCGCGAAGGCGCCGCAACTCATGCACCCGGGGGAAGTACCAGGCGCCGACTTCGTCGCCCTCGAGGTCCCGTTCCAATTCATCGACGGATGCCGCGAGGGCGGCGAGCGACTCCGCAGAGGCCTTGCCCGTGGCATCCGTCGCCGCAGCACGAGCCGCCTGGAGGGCCGCCTTCGCCGCGCTCGTGTCGACCGTGACCCGTGCACCGGTCGGATCGAACTGGGCCGCGCCGAGGCCGACGTGGCCGGCCACGAGCTGCACCGCCGCAGCGCGTGCCTCGGCCTCCACCTGCGTCTCGTGCTCGGCGTGCGACGACGTCACGCCGATCGTGCCGACGGTCGCGCACAGCAGGGTGACGATGAGCACGGCGAAGGTCGCGATCGGGCGGCCGGAGAACCCGAGCGACCTGGAGCGGGTGGGCGACGCGTCGGGCATGGTACCTCCGGCTCAGCGGGCAGCAACATCGGGTGGCGCGTGCCGAGCCTATGGGCGCGAGGTTCACGCGGATGTCGCGCGCGCGTCGTCTCTCAGACGTTCTCGCCGTGAGGCTCGCTCAGGTCACCACGTGCCGCCCACGGGGTGCCGCTCGTCGGTGAATGCGGCTCCGAGCGGGGCGGTCGGGTCGGGGTCGGGCGGCACCACGCCGTCGCGCTCGACCGAGACCGCGCGAGCGTCGTCGAGCGGGTGGTACCCGATCGCGTGGCCGGCCTCGAGCGAGAACCAGGCCGGCGCGTTCGCCGACACGCCCCACACGAGATGGTGGGAGCCGTCGTCGAGGGCGACGCTCGCCTCGACGAGTCGGGCCATGTCGTCGGGTGAGAGCCATTGTGCGATCGCGCGGCCGTCGCCCGGTTCCTCGAGGAAGGTGCAGATCCGTGCGCTGACGACCGACATGCCGAACCGGTCGGCGTAGAGGCTGCCGAGTGCCTCCATGGCCGCCTTGGTGACGCCGTAGTAGGTGTCGGGGCGGGGCAGCGGCGGCGTGGTCGAGGCGGCGGCGCCGACCGGCTGGAACCCCACCGCGTGGATCGAGCTCGCGAGCAGCACCCGCCTGACTCCGGCCCGCCGTGCTGCCTCGAGCACCGTGTGGGTGCCGTCGATGTTGACCCGCAGCAGGTCCGCCCATGGGCGTTCCGAGGACAGCCCCGCGAGATGCACCAGCGCGGATGCCCCGTGCATGACCCGCTCCATCCCTTCGGCATCCTCGATCGACACGTCATGCCAGGAGACATCTCCGGGCTCGACGTCGAGTTCGAGGTCTGCCCGGCTCGTGTCGACCAGCCGCAGCGCACGGCCCCGTCGACGGAGCCGGGGAACGAGGGCGCGCCCGATCCGGCCCGCAGCACCCGTGATGACGACGGTCTGCTCGATTGACAACACCCGGTCCTTTCCCTACTGTTGTGAATCCATTCACAACAGCGTACTCCCGGTCGATCCCGCCGCTGGACGCTGTGAGCATAGACCTCTGCGGGGTGGGCCGCGCGCCGCCGATCCGCCCCGCAGAGCCATCCGGAACAGGTCGATGAGTCGTATCCGCACGGTCGAAGTGGTGCCCATGGCGTTTCCCGACCCGCCGCTGCTCAACAGTTGGGGAGTGCACGAGCCCCTCGCGCTCCGCACGCTGGTGATCCTGACGCTCGACGACGGCACGGTGGGCTTCGGCGAGACGAGTGGCGAAGAGCCGCTCGTCGGGCGGCTCCTGGCCGCAGCGCCGCGGCTCGTCGGCCTACGGGTCGAGGAGCCGCGCGCCCTCGAGGACGCGGTGATGGCCATGCTCGACGCCGACGTCAGTGCTGTCGAACGTCGCAAGACCTTCGCGCCCTTCGAGGTGGCGGCGCTCGACGCGCTCGGCAAGCTCGAGGGCGTGCCCGTCAGCGAACTGCTCGGGGGCCGGGTGCGCGACGCCATCGACTTCGCGGGCTACCTCTTCTTCAAGTGGGCGAGCCATCCCGGAGCCGCTCCCGACGACTGGGGTGCGGCACACGAGTCCGAAGGTCTCGTGGCCCTCGCGGGGCGCCTCATCGACGACTACGGATTCCGCTCGCTGAAGCTCAAGGCGGGCGTGCTGGCCCCCGAGCGCGAGATCGCGGCGATGCGGGCGCTCGCCGCTGCCTACCCCGAGGTGCCTCTGCGCATCGACCCAAACGGAGCTTGGCGCGTCGACACCGCGATCGAGGTCGCGCACCGGCTCGAGGGCGTCGCCGAGTACCTCGAGGACCCGACGCTCGGCCTCGACGGCATGGCCGCCGTACGGGCGTCGACGACGCTGCCACTCGCGACGAACATGGTCGTGGTCTCTCCCGAGACGCTCGAGCCGGCCGTCGAGGCCGGCGCCGTCGACATCGTGCTCGCCGACCATCACTACTGGGGCGGCCTCGCTGCAACCCGAGAGCTGGGGCGCGCCTGCGCGACGTACGGCCTCGGGCTCTCGATGCACTCGAACTCGCACCTCGGCGTCTCGCTCGCCGCGATGGTGCACGCCGCGGCCGCCACACCCGAGCTCGATCATGCCTGCGACACCCACTACCCGTGGAATGCGGCATCCGACATCGTCGTGCCTGGGGCGATCTCGTTCCGCGAGGGCGCGGTGCGCGTGCCCGACGGCCCGGGCCTCGGGGTCGACGTGCGGCGCGACGTCGTCGACCGGCTGCACCGCGCCTACCTGGAGTCGGGGCGGACGGTGCGCGACGACACGGCCTACGCCCGCACGGTGGACCCCACCTACGACCCCACCCTGCCGAGGTTCTGATGGAGGCCACCTTCCGACTCTTCCCGTGGGACGTCGAGGGAGATCCGGATGCGGCGGTGCGGCTGCGCGCCGAGGGCGTCGCCCGGGTCGCCCTCGCCGCGACCTACCATGGCGCGCGCACCATCACGCCGCGGCATCCGCTGCATCGCATCGTCGACCTCCCCGGCTCGGCGAGCTATCTCGGAGAACCCGCACCGCTGCCGCCCGGCGGGTTCTCGTTCGAGGGCGCACGTGACGGGCTCGAGCGAGTCGGCATGCGCGTCGACACCTGGGCGGTGATCGGGCACGTCGACGGCGCCGCACCCGGGGTTCCGCGAGTCGAGAACGCCTTCGGTGACCGGATGCCGCATGCCCCGTGCCTCTCGCAGGCCACCACCCGGGCGTTCTTCCGCGAGCTGGTGGGGTCGGCGGCTCGGGCGAGTGCCGGAGCTGCCCTGCACCTCGAGGCGGTCGGCTGGCAGGGGCTCGCGCACGGGTCCCTGCACGACAAGCTGCACGGGGCCGACCTCGGCGAGGCGGCCGCGGAACTGTTGGCGATGTGCGTCTGCGAGGCCTGCGCGCGTGCGGTCGGGCTCGACGCCGCGGTGCTCGCCGAGTCTCTGCGTGCGRCCATCGACCAGACGACCGACGGCCGGACGGCCGATGGCCGCGATCCGGTGCAGCGAGCGGATGCCGCAAGCGACGAGCCGCTCGCGGTATTGCGTCGGCACCGGGCCGCCGTCGCGGCCGAGACCGCGACCGAACTCGTGGCTCTCGCCCGCGACTCGGGTGCCCGTGAGGTGAGCCTCGGTGCCGCGGACGCCGTCGGGGTGAGCGTTCCGATCGAACGCCTGGTGGACTGCTGGGGTGACGTCGACCGCGGCGTCGACGCGCTCGGGCGGAAGGCCGGCGGTACAGGAGCGACCGCGTACGTCGACATCCTCTCGGGGGATCCCGACGGTTTCGCCGCGCACTGGCAGCGGCTCGTCGCCTCGGGTGCTCATCGCCTGCACGTGTACCACGCGGGCCTCGCATCGATGCGGCGGCTGGGCRCCGCCGTCGCGGCCGCCGGGAGCCTCCGATGAGCACGTCGCGCTCGCGCCGCGAGCGTGTGATCGCCGTGCTGCGGGCACCGAGCGCCCGGCGATTYGTTGAGGTGGCATCGGTGCTCGCCGACTCCGGGCTCTCGCGGCTGGAGTTCACGCTGACGAGCGACGGGGCGCTCGCCGCCCTCACGGCGGCCAAGCGAGCGCTGCCGCACCTGGCGGTCGGGTGCGGCACGGCGCGCACCCCGGCGGACGTGCGCCGCGCCACGGATGCCGGCGCCGACTTCGTCGTGAGCCAGTACCACGATCCGGCGCTCGTCGAGGCGGCTCGTTCCACCGGGATCGAGTACATCCCCGGTGCGCTGACCCCGGGGGAGATCGCACGGGCCGCCCTCGACGCCGACCTCGTGAAGGTCTCGCCGATCGGCCCGGTCGGTGGTGTGGCCTACCTGCGTGAGCTCGTCGGTCCGCTGCCCGACATCCCGCTCTTCCCGACCGGTGGCGTGCGTCCCGACGAGCTCGGCGCGTATTTCGAGGCGGGCGCGGCCTACGTCGGCGTGAGTGCGCTGCTCCTGGAGGACGCGCTCGTCGGCGGCGACCTGCGAGCGCTCGAGGCGCGCACCCGCGCGGCACTCGCACCCCTCGCCGCCCTCGATCAGACTGATCGGGCCGTCTCGACCCCGAAAGGACACGCATGACCGTCACGTTCATCGGACTCGGCATCATGGGGGCGCCCATGGCGCGCAACCTGCTTGCCGCCGGCCACGACGTCATCGGCATCAACCGCTCGCACGGCCCGGTGGCGCACTTCCTCGCCGCAGGCGGCCGCACCGCCGAGCTCGCGGACGCCGTCGCGGCATCCGAGGTCGTCATGCTCATGCTGCCCGACTCGCCCGACGTCGAACGGGTCGTGCTCGGCGACGACGCCCGAGCCGACGGCGCCCGCGGCGGTGTGCTTGCGGCCGCGCGCCCGGGCACCCGCATCGTCGACCTGAGCACGATCGCCCCGGCGGCGTCACGGCGACTCGCCGGCGTGTGCGCCGCACGCGGCATCCGGTATCTCGACGCCCCTGTGAGCGGTGGCGAGCAGGGAGCGATCGAGGGCAGCCTCTCGGTCATGGTGGGCGGCGCCGCCGACGACCTGGCCACCGTTCGACCGCTGCTCGAGGCCATCGGATCGACGATCGTGCACGTCGGCGACGCCGGGGCGGGCCAGACGGTGAAGGCGGCCAACCAGCTCATCGTGGCCGGCACGATCCAGCTCGTCGCAGAGGCGCTCGTCTTCCTCGAGGAGCACGGCGCCGACGTCGAGGCGGCGGTGAGCGTACTCGCCGGTGGCCTCGCAGGGAACCGGATCCTCGACCGCAAGTCCGCGGGCATGATCGAGCGCCGGTTCGAACCGGGATTCCGCATCGAACTGCACCGGAAGGACCTCGGCATCTACCTCGCCGCGGCGCGCGATGCCGGTGTGGTGTCGCCGGCGGGTGCCGTGGTGGGTCAGCTGCTCGAGTCGGCGGTCGCCAACGGCGACGGCGCCCTCGACCACACGGCACTGCTGCGGGGGGTCGAGCGCATGAACGGTCGCGAGGTCAGGCCCGTGGCGTAGGTAGCGACGTGGCGCGCACGACGATCTCGGGGGCGAACCGGCCCTCGAGGTTCGCCTCGGTCTCGAGACCGAGCAGGAGGCGCACGGCTGCAGCGCCGAGGGCGGCGGACGGGTGCCGGATCGTCGTGAGCGGCACGATGGCGAAGTCGGCGAACTCGATGTCGTCGTAGCCGACGAGTGAGAGCTCGTCGGGGATCGTGATGCCGGCCCCGATGAGTCCGTGCAGCAGGCCCAGCGCGAGCAGGTCGTTGCCGGCGAAGATGCCGTCGGGACGGTCGCCGGGCGCGCGTTCGCCGAGGGTCACGGCCACCTCCTCGCCGATGCGTGCGTTCTGCGCCGGCGTGCGGATGACCTCGAGGGAAGCGCCCGCGGCGCCGGCGGCATTCGAGGCGTCGGGCGCGCCCCTGCCGGCTTCCCGAAGCGCCCGCCGTGCGCCCGCCAGGCGGGCGTCGACATGCGGGTGCGGGCCACCGATGAACAGGAGTCGCCTGCGGYCCTGCTCGAGCAGGTGCCGCATCGCGAGGTATCCGCCCTGCTCGTTGTCGCCCGAGATCGCGGGGAAGTCGTGCGGTCCCTCGGCGAGGCCGACGAGCACGAACGGGGTGCCCTGGTCCCGCAGCGCGAGGAGCTCGGCGGGCACGCCGCCGACGGGTGCCGCGATGATGCCACTCACCTGCTGCGACTCGAAGAAGTTCACGTAGTCGCGTTCGCGTTGCGGGTCGTCGTCGCTGTTGACGACGATGATGAAGCGCCCGTTGGCGGATGCCTCGCGCTCGGCGCCTGCCGCGACCTCGGCGTAGACCGGGTTGGCGGTGTTCGAGATGAGCAGCCCGAAGGCCAGGCTGTGGCCCATCCGCAGGCGGCGGGCGGCGTCGTTGCCGACGTAGCCGAGCTCGTCGGCGGCCGCGAGCACCCGCTTGCGCAGCGGCTCCGAGACGCGCGACGGCTGCGTGAACGTGTACGACGCGGTCGCCCGCGACACGCCGGCGTGGTCGGCGACGTCCTTGATCGTCGCTGGCGCTGTGCGTTTCACGCTCGGCATCTCGCTCCCTTGCAGCTGCTTGTCGTGCCCGTGGGCCGTACGCTAGCGTAGCGGAAATCGTGAATCGATTCACGATCTGAAGGGATGGCTGTGCCGATCAATCCGACGTTCTCGACGCTCTGGGCTGTCAACGGGCCGCTCGACCTCGACGAGCTGCGCGTGCAACTCGACGCCTTCGTCGTGGCCGGACTGGACGGCGTCGTGTTCCACCCGCGGTTCTACCCCGACGAGCCGCGGTACCTCGCCGACGAGTACCTCGCGATCGTCTCGGCGCTCATCGTCGAGGCGAGCGATCGAGGACTCGCGTTCTGGATCTACGACGAGAACGGCTGGCCGAGCGGCACGGTGGGCGGCCGCATGCTCGAACGCCATCCCGAGCTGCGCCAGCGCTGGGTCGAGCTGCAGCGCGACACCGGGCAACCCGCCCTGGCGCGCTTCGATCGGGACGGTGCGCGGTGGGCGATCGTCGAGCGGGTCGGCGCAGGGGTCGACTACCTGGCCCCCGCGCTCGCCGAGCGCTTCATCGAGCTCTGCTACGCGCGCTACGCCGAGGGGCTCGCACCCGAGGCCTTCGCTCGCGTCGCCGGCTTCTTCTCCGACGAGCCCGAGTTCGGCCTCGGGCATGCGCACCACGAGCTCTCGCCGCACGGCGCGATCCCTTGGACGCCCGACCTGCCGGAGCGGTTCGCCGAGCGCCATGGCGACGACCTGCTCGAGCTGCTCCCCGCCGTGTTCCTCACCGAGGAGCGATCGGCGGTGGCGCGCGAGCGGTTCTGGGAGCTCGCCGCCGACCTCTTCGCCGAGCGGTACCTCACGACACTCGATCGCTGGTGCCGCGACCGCGGGCTCCGGTTCACCGCGCACATGAAGGGCGAGGAGCATCCGCTGTTCCAGCTGCCGACCGTCGGCTCACTCGGCCCGGTCGCGCGCGCAGTCGGCCTGCCGGGCATCGACGCCCTGGGTCGGCATCCGCTGAACGATTTCTACCCACGGCAGGTGTCGTCGGCCGCCCGGCAGTTCGGCGACGGCCGCACGATGGCCGAGGCCTTCGGCGGCGCGGGGTGGGGTGCGTCGCCCGCCGACCTCGAACGGTACCTGCGCTGGCTCGGTGGGCACGGGGTGACCGACTTCGTGCTGCACCTCAGCCAGTACCGGCTCGACTCCGCGGCCATCGAGGACTGGCCGCCATCGCATCCTCGTCACGTGAGCTGGTCGGCCGCCTACGCCGACGTGCTCGGCGCCGTGCGGCAGGGGATCGAGGTCGACCCGCGCCCGCCCGCCGACGTCCTGGTGGTGGTGCCGCAGCGAGCGCTCGCCCGGGTGTTCGAGCCGTGGGAGTTCGTCGCGACGAACGTGCACGATGCCCACGACTTCCCGGCGACGCCGGCCGGCGCGATCAACGCCGACTTCCTGCGCCTCGTCGAGCGGCTGCGAGCGGGCGAGGTCGCCTACGAGTTCGCCGACGAGCGCACGCTCGAGCGTGACGGGGCGGTGGTCGACGGATGCCTCGTGCTCGGCCGCTCCCGCTACGCCCGCGTCATCGTGCCGCCCGCGGCCGCACTCGACCCCGGGCTGAGGGCGGCGCTCGAGCCGCTGCACGATGATGGGC
>NZ_JBFUCL010000070.1:0-14908 GCF_056405255.1 Agromyces sp. P1_H4
GGGCCGGACGGATTCGTCCGGCCCCGCATCGTTTCCCCTGGAGGACCCATGACCGACTGGCAGGACCGCGTCGATGCCGTGTGGGCGGCCGTCGACGTGATCGGCGACGACGAGGTGATCCGGCGGATCGACGTGCTCGCCGCCGAGCGTCCCGCCACCGACCCCGTCGCGTGCTTCGAGCGAGCCGGTGCCCGCGACGCGGCCGGCCGCGAGACCGAGGCGGAGGCGCTCTATCGCGAGGCGCTCGCGCTCGGGCTCGCCGGGTCGGAGCGCGTGCAGGCGTGCATCCAGCTCGCCTCGACGATCCGCAACCTCGGTCGTCCCCGCGAGGCGATCGAGCTGCTCGACCTGATCGAGCCCGACGCGGGCGAGCTCGGCGACGCCGTCGTCGCCTTCCGCGCGCTCGCCCTGGTCGACACCGGCGACGCCCGCCGCGCGGCATCCGAGGCGCTCACGGCCCTGGCGCCGCACCTCGCGCGATATCGCGTGTCGCTGTCGGCATACGCGGCGGAGCTCGCGGCATCCGCCTAGGGCGAACAGCCCCGTTCCCGTGTGTTGCACCGGATAGATTCGATGCAACGCGACAACGGAAACGGAGCGACACATGGCCGAACCGACACTGGGACCCAGTGTTTTCGATCGACTGCTGAAGGACCGCATCATCTGGTTGGGTTCCGAGGTGCGCGACGACAACGCCAACGAGATCGCGGCGAAGCTGCTGCTCCTCGCCGCCGAGGACCCGAAGCGGGACATCTTCCTCTATGTCAACTCGCCGGGCGGCTCGATCACCGCCGGCATGGCGATCTACGACACCATGCAGTTCGTGCCGAACGACATCGTCACCGTCGGCATCGGCATGGCGGCGTCGATGGGGCAGCTGCTCCTCACGGCCGGCACCAAGGGCAAGCGCTACATCACGCCCAACGCGCGTGTGCTGCTGCACCAGCCGCACGGCGGCTTCGGCGGCACGGCGAGCGACATCCAGACGCAGGCGCAGCTCATCCTCGACATGAAGCGCCGACTCGCCGAGATCACCGCGGCGCAGACCGGCAAGTCCGTCGAGCAGATCAACGCCGACGGCGACCGCGACCGCTGGTTCAACGCGCAGGAGGCCCTCGAGTACGGCTTCGTCGACCACATCCGGGAGTCGGCGCTCGACGTGTCCGGCGGCGGCGGCACCGAGCAGGCGTAGCACCGAGAGAAGAGAGAACGAGCGAATGAACACCCCTACCTTCGGCGGAGTCGCGAACAACGGCCTGCAGATGCCGGGCTCGCGCTACATCCTGCCGAGCTTCGAGGAGCGCACCGCCTACGGCTACAAGCGCCAGGACCCGTATGCGAAGCTCTTCGAGGACCGCATCATCTTCCTCGGCGTGCAGGTCGACGACGCGTCGGCCGACGACATCATGGCCCAGCTCCTCGTGCTGGAGTCCATGGACCCCGACCGCGACATCATCCTCTACATCAACTCGCCCGGTGGCTCCTTCACGGCCATGACCGCGATCTACGACACGATGCAGTACATCCGTCCGCAGATCCAGACCGTCGTGCTCGGCCAGGCCGCGTCGGCGGCGGCGGTCATCGCTGCCGCGGGCACCCCCGGCAAGCGACTCGCACTGCCCAACGCGCGGGTGCTGATCCACCAGCCGGCGATGGGCGAGGCGGGCCACGGCCAGGCCTCCGACATCGAGATCCAGGCCGCGGAGATCATGCGCATGCGCGAGTGGCTCGAGGAGACGCTGGCGCGCCACTCGAACCRCAGCAAGGAGCAGGTCAACACCGACATCGACCGCGACAAGATCCTCTCGGCCGAGGAGTCGCTCGAGTACGGGCTCATCGACCAGGTGCTCACCTCGCGCAAGGCACTGCCGGCGATCACCCGGTAGTCATTCGATCCAGTACGCGGCGGACGGCCCGGGCTCGGATCTCGGGCTAGGCTCGGAGCAGACTCGTCGACAGGGAGGGTTCGATGGCACGCATCGGAGAGAGCGCCGACCTGCTGAAGTGCTCCTTCTGCGGAAAGAGCCAGAAGCAGGTCCAGCAGCTCATCGCAGGGCCGGGCGTCTACATCTGCGACGAGTGCGTCGAGCTCTGCAACGAGATCATCGAGGAGCGCCTGGCCGAGGCCGGCGAGACCGAGGCCGGCGAGTTCGAGCTGCCCAAGCCGAAGGAGATCTTCGGATTCCTCGAGGAGTACGTCATCGGCCAGGAGGCCGCGAAGCGCGCACTCGCCGTCGCCGTCTACAACCACTACAAGCGCGTGCGCGCCCGCACGACCCTCACCACCGCCGACCGCGCCCACGACGACGTCGAGATCGCGAAGTCGAACATCCTCCTCATCGGCCCGACGGGCTGCGGCAAGACCTATCTCGCGCAGACGCTGGCGAAGCAGCTCAACGTGCCGTTCGCAGTGGCGGATGCCACGGCGCTGACCGAGGCGGGATACGTCGGCGAAGACGTCGAGAACATCCTCCTCAAGCTCATCCAGGCCGCCGACTACGACGTGAAGCGTGCCGAGACGGGCATCATATACATCGACGAGGTCGACAAGATCGCCCGCAAGGCCGAGAACCCGTCGATCACGCGCGACGTCTCGGGCGAGGGCGTGCAGCAGGCGCTGCTCAAGATCCTCGAGGGCACGGTGGCCTCGGTGCCCCCGCAGGGCGGGCGGAAGCATCCGCATCAGGAGTTCATCCAGATCGACACGACGAACGTGCTCTTCATCGTCGCCGGTGCGTTCGCCGGGCTGGAGGAGATCATCTCCTCGCGTGCCGGCAAGCGCGGCATCGGCTTCGGCGCACCGCTGCACAACAAGCAGGCCGAAGCCGAGCTGTTCAGCGAGGTGCTGCCCGAAGACCTCCACAAGTTCGGCCTCATCCCCGAGTTCATCGGGCGCCTCCCCGTGGTGGCGACGGTGACGCCGCTCGACCGCGACGCGCTCATGGAGATCCTGACCGTGCCGAAGAACGCGCTCGTGCGTCAGTACCAGCGCATGTTCGAGCTCGACGGGGTCGAGCTCGACTTCGAGGAGGCGGCGCTGCAGGCCATCGCCGACCTGGCAGTCCTCCGCCAGACCGGAGCCCGGGGCCTTCGGGCCATCATGGAGGAGGTGCTCGGGCCGATCATGTTCGAGGTGCCGTCCTCGACGGGAGTCGCTCGCGTGGTCGTCACGAAGGCGGCGGTGCTCGACAACGCGGCCCCGACCATCGTGCCGCACAAGCCGCGTCGCGCCGAGAAGTCCGCCTAGTCGAGGCGATCCTCATCGCCGGGGGCCGGTCTCCCGAGGCGGATCAGTCGTACACCCGCACGAGGTGCCAATGCGCTCCGTCGTGCTCGACGTCGAAGACATGGGTCTCGCCATCGTCGCTGCTCGCCTGGAACCTCCAGCCCGAGATGGAGAGCGGGACGCGACCCGGACTGACGTCGTGCCCTGAGAACGGGCCCCACCAGTCGCACGGGCCCACCAGCGCCGTCGGCATGTCGGTGACGCGGAAGCGACGCGAGCGCCAGACGAGTCGTTGCGGCTCACCCGCTCCGTTCGTCCACACCTCGACGAACTCCTGCACTCGGGTCATGCACGCCTCCGCTGATTCGAACGTGTGTTCGAATGCTAGCAGCATGCGAGCGCGCCCGAAACGCCGGTCGCGACATCCGCAGCCCGACGACCGCGACGAGGCGACGAGTGTCGCGGCGGAGGAGCGGCGACTGGTGAACGCGGGGGCGCGGGGTCAGGCGAGGTCGTCGTCGGTGCGAGCGCCGAAGACGATCTCGTCCCAGCTCGGCATGGACGCGCGACCCTTCTTGGCGCGCCCCGGGGAGCCGCTCGGTGCCGACGTGGGGGCGGGGTTGGCGGTGCCCGACCCGGAGGATGCCTTGCCGCCCCACAGCGCGCGTGCGCCGTTGCCGGGCTTCTCCTCCGACGGCTTGCCCTTCTCGGCGGAGGCCGAGGGCTCTGCTGCGGCGACGGGCGCGGGAGCGAGCGGCAGCGCGGGCTGCGCCGGCTCGGTCTCGGCGACGGCCGCCTCCCGCTCGCCGCGACGGCGGCGGAGGGCCTCGAGCAGGTCGGCGGTCTCGCCCATCGAGGGGGTCGGCTCGTCGGCGCGCTTGATGGCCGCGCGCGAGGCGGCCGGGCTGGACGTCGTCGGCGTGGCGCGCGAGTAGGGGAGCGGCTCGAGGTGGGGGGCGGTGTCGTAGTCGCCCTGCTCGGGCTCGTCGAAGGTGAAGGCGCCGCTGTCGAATCGCGACTCGTCGGATTCTGGTGCGACGGCACGCAACCGGGGGATGAGGCCGCCCTTGAGCTCGCCCTGCTGCGAGAGCGTGGTGGCCTCGGAGTTCATGGGGTGCAGGGACTGCTTGCGCGGCTCGAAGCCCCATCGGGCATCGTGGTCGATGGTGTCGGCCGTGAACTCGAGCTTGACGATCCAGCCGCGCTCCTCGTCCTTCCAGCTCGCCCAGCGCTCACCGTGTGCGCCGAGCTTCGCCAGTCGATCACGGATGACGCTGCCGAACGTCGCGGGCTCGTCCGCCGGGTCCGCCTCGGCGGCGACGTGGACGGGAACCGCGAGGGCCGACGTCACCACGTGCTCGCGCTCCGCGAGCACCGGGCCCTCGAACCGACGGATGTAGTCGACGGACGCGCCGGTGACCTGCGCCACGTCCTCGGCCGACAGGCCCGAGCGGATGAGCGCCTGCACCTCCCGCGGGGACGGCTTCGGACCGGTGTGGGTCTCGGGTTGCGCCTGGCGGATGCGCGACTGCAGCACCTCGTCGATCTCGATCCGGAAGCGTGCGCCATCGTCGGATGCGGCCAGCAGTGCGCCGTTCTCGACTCCGATTACCTTCAGTTCCTGCATCGCGACAAGCCTTTCGTGCCTTCGTCTCCGCCCAAGGATGCCATGCCGGAACGGCCCGAGTCGGGAATAGCCCGGGCGCGCCGGAAGTTGAGCACGTAGCCGGGTCGATGATCGACCTGGCCCATCGGTCGCAAGCCCCCTGAAGTGGTTTGCTTACGCAACCGATTTGATGCAGACTATGGCCGCCGAATCTTCGGCGATGAGGAAATGGACGGGAATGGCAACGGATTACGACGCACCGCGGAAGACCGAAGACGACTCAGAGTCGATCGAGGCCCTCAAGGAGCGCGTCCCCGACAAGATGTCGGGAGTGGTGGATGTCGATGACGCCGACAACCCCGGTGGTTTCGACCTGCCCGGTGCCGACCTCTCCGACGTCGAGCTCGACGTCGTGGTGCTCCCACCGCAGGCCGACGAGTTCACGTGTGTGAACTGCTTCCTCGTGAAGCACCGCTCGCAGATCGACCACGAGACGAAGCTCGGACCGATCTGTCTGGAGTGCGCCTCCTAGAGGTCGCCCTCCGCAGGCTCAGGCCGTCGTGATCCGTTGATCACGGCGGCCAGTTCTTTGGGTCGGCGGCTCGAGACGAGCCAGTAGGGTGCCGGGTCGGCGGGATCCGTGATCGGCACCCGCACTACGGGGTCCACCCAGCCGCGGATGACGAGGTGGGCCCGGGCGTCGAGTCCGGTGCCCCGCTCCCGCCGGGCGTCGGGGCCCGATGCGGCCATCGCCTCGCCGGTCTGGTCGAGCGAGATCGCCGCACGCCCGGCGTGCAGCATCCGGTCGCGCACCTCGATCACCGGGGCGGTCAGGCTCAGCGAGCCCGCCGTCGCGAGGTAGAGGATGAGGCCGGTCGCGATGCCGGCCGGCATCGACACCGGCGCGAGCACCAGGATGCTCGCCGGGATGAGCAGCAGGGTCGCGATGTAGATCCAGGGGGTCGGCCACAGTCTCTCGCGGTAGTCGGGCATGGATCTATCAGATCAGACTTCTGCACTACCCTCGAACAGTGACCGATTCCGTCGATGTGCTGATCACGGCCGACCGCGTTCCGTCGTACGCCCATCCGGGCGATGCCGGTGCCGACCTCCATGCCGCCGAGTCCGTCGTGCTCGCCCCCGGCGAGCGCGCCACGGTGGGCACCGGGGTCGCGATCGCGCTGCCCGACGGCTACGTGGCCTTCGTCGTGCCGCGCTCGGGCCTCGCGTTCAAGCACGGCATCACGATCGTGAACGCGCCCGGCACCGTCGACGCCGGCTATCGCGGCGAGATCAAGGTCGCACTGTTGAACACCGACGCGAGCGAGCCCTACGCGATCGAGGCGGGCGACCGGATCGCCCAGCTCGTCGTGATGCCGGTGAGCCGCGCGAGGTTCGTCGAAGTCGAGCGGCTCCCCGGGAGCCTGCGCGGCGAGGGGGGATTCGGCTCCACGGGATTCCGGGAGCACAAGTCAGGAGTGAACGCGTGAGCGACATCGAGAACATCGACGACATCCCCGTCGACCACCCCAAGTCCGCGCCCGACGACCGCGCCACCGCCGGTCCGTTCGACGAGGCCGAAGCCAACCCCGTCCGTCCCTACGTGGACCTCGGCGGCGTCAAGGTGCTGCCCCGGGAGGGCCTCCACCTGCGCCTCGAGGTGGAAGAGGGCACCAAGCGCGTCGTCGCGATCGGCCTGGACTACGCCAACTCGACGCTGCAGGTGCAGCCGTTCGCCGCGCCCCGCAACAGCGGGTTGTGGCACGAGATCCGCGCCCAGATCGCCGACCAGATCGCGCGCCAGGGCGGAACGACGACGGTCCGCGAGGGCGCCTTCGGCCCCGAGCTGCTCGCGCAGATCCCGGTCGCCGCGGTCGAGGGCCAGGCCGGCCACATGCGCCTCGCCCGCTTCATCGGGGTCGACGGCCCGCGCTGGTTCCTTCGCGGCGTGATCGCGGGGGAGGCCGCGGTCGACCCGGCCGCCGCCGCCCAGGTCGAAGACCTGTTCCGCTCCATCGTCGTCGTGCGCGGAGCCACGCCCATGCCGCCGCGTGACCTCATCCCGCTCCGCATGCCCGCCGCGTCCTCCGGCGCGCCCACCGTCTGACGATGCCCGACACCGAATCCGAGCCCGAGGGCCAGCCCCGTCGCGACGAGCAGCCGGATGCCGCGGCATCCGATGCGCCCGCCGCGGGCGAGTTCGCCCGGCAGTTCGCCGCGGCCGCGCAGAAGAGTGGCTTGGGCGCGATCGCCCGCGACGAGAAGCTGAGCCCCCGGGACGTCCTCGGCGCGGTCGGCGGGGTGCGCGGCATCCTCGAGGCGCTGCTGCCCGGCCTCGTCTTCCTCGTCGTCTACACGACCCTCACGAGTTTCTCCGGCTGGGACGCGCAGGCGGCGCTGGTGCCGTCGCTCGCGGCATCCGTCGGCCTCGCGGTCGTGTTCACGGTCGCGCGCATCGTGACGAGGAGCCAGCCGACGCAGGCCATCGCCGGACTCGTGGGCGTGCTGGCCTCGGCCGCGCTGGCGCTGTGGACCGGCAACGCCCGCGACAACTACGTCCTGGGGTTCTTCACCAACGCGGCCTACGCGGTGGGCCTCCTGATCTCCCTGCTCGTGCGATGGCCGGCGCTCGGGCTCATCGTCGGCTTCCTGATGGGCGACGGCCTCGCCTGGCGCCAGGACGCCCGCAAGTACCGGGCGGCGCAATTCCTCACGGTGGTGTGGATCGGCCTCTTCGTGGCGCGCCTGGTCGTGCAGGTGCCGCTGTACCTCGTCGACAACGTGGAGGCGCTCGGCGCCACGCGCCTCCTGATGGGCGTGCCGCTCTATGCCCTCGTCGTGGTGTTCTCCTGGCTCGTCGTGCGTGCGGTGTACCCGTCGTCGGCCCCTTCCGGTGAGTGATAGAGTTATCTCGACGTCAAGATAAATCCGTCGCCACGATGGCGGCGGGCCGTGGGACGCTTAGGTGAGCCTTGCTGGTACAGCTCCCGGCCTGACGGAGAAGATGGAGGGTCGCGCGCGGGTTCGCGCGGCATCCGCGAAGGAGAGGACATCGTGTCTGCAGTGAACAGTTTCGGGGCGAAGGACACGCTCCACGTCGGTGACAAGTCCTACGAGATCTTCCGACTCGACACCGTGCCCGGCCACGAGAAGCTGCCGTTCAGCCTGAAGGTGCTCCTCGAGAACCTGCTCCGCACGGAGGACGGCAAGAACGTGACCAAGGAGCAGATCGAGGCGCTCGGCTCGTGGGTGCCCACCGCCGAACCCGACACCGAGATCCAGTTCACGCCGGCGCGCGTCGTGATGCAGGACTTCACCGGTGTGCCCTGCATTGTCGACCTCGCCACGATGCGCGAGGCGGTGGTCGCCCTCGGCGGCGACCCCAACCGCATCAACCCGCTCTCGCCGGCTGAGATGGTCATCGACCACTCCGTCATCGCCGACCTCTTCGGTACCGAGAACGCGCTCGAGCGCAACGTCGAGATCGAGTACGAGCGCAACGGCGAGCGCTACCAGTTCCTCCGCTGGGGCCAGACGGCCTTCGACGACTTCAAGGTCGTGCCGCCCGGCACCGGCATCGTGCACCAGGTGAACATCGAGCACCTCGCGAAGGTCATCTACGATCGCGACGTGAACGGCGTGACCCGCGCCTACCCCGACACCTGCGTCGGCACCGACTCGCACACCACCATGGTGAACGGACTCGGCGTGCTGGGCTGGGGCGTCGGCGGCATCGAGGCCGAGGCGGCCATGCTCGGCCAGCCCGTCTCCATGCTCATTCCCAAGGTCGTCGGGTTCAAGCTCTCGGGGGCCATCCCCACGGGCGTCACCGCCACCGACGTCGTCCTCACCATCACCGACATGCTGCGCAAGCACGGCGTGGTGGGCAAGTTCGTCGAGTTCTACGGCTCGGGCGTGGCCTCCGTGCCGCTCGCCAACCGCGCGACCATCGGCAACATGAGCCCCGAGTTCGGCTCGACGGCGGCCATGTTCCCCATCGACGACGTGACGATCGACTACCTCCGCCTCACCGGGCGCAGCGAGGAGCAGCTCGCACTGGTCGAGCAGTACGCCAAGGTGCAGAAGCTCTGGCACGACGCCGCGAGCCAGCCGGTCTTTTCGGAGTACCTCGAGCTCGACCTCTCGACCGTGGTGCCCTCGATCGCCGGCCCGAAGCGCCCCCAGGACCGCATCGTGCTGTCCAACGCCAAGGCGCAGTTCGAGTCCGACCTCACGAACTACGCCGAGATCGACCATGACCTCGTCGACCTCGAGGGATCGGAGTCCTTCCCGGCATCCGACCCGCCCGGCAACTCGCCCGAGGACGAGTACAGCCAGCACGAGCACCACCACCACAGCCACGCGCCGGCGACGGCGTCGAAGCCGACGAAGGTGGCCCTGCCCGACGGCCAGAGGTTCACGCTCGACCACGGTGCGGTCACGATCGCCGCGATCACCTCGTGCACGAACACGTCGAACCCGTCCGTCATGCTCGCCGCCGGGCTGCTGGCTCGCAACGCCGTGAAGAAGGGCCTGAAGGCCAAGCCGTGGGTCAAGACCACGCTCGCGCCCGGTTCGAAGGTCGTCACCGACTACTACGAGAAGGCGGGCCTGACCCAGGACCTCGAGGACCTCGGCTTCTACACCGTCGGATACGGCTGCACCACCTGCATCGGCAACTCCGGCCCGCTCATCGAAGAGGTCTCGGCGGCCATCAACGAGAACGACCTCGCCGTCACCGCGGTGCTCTCGGGCAACCGCAACTTCGAGGGTCGCATCAACCCCGACGTGAAGATGAACTACCTCGCGAGCCCGCCGCTCGTGATCGCGTACTCGCTCGCCGGCTCGATGAACTTCGACTTCGAGGTGGACGCCCTCGGCCAGGACAAGGACGGGAACGACGTCTTCCTGAAGGACATCTGGCCGGATGCCGCGGAGGTGCAGTCCACGATCGACTCGTCGATCAACAAGGAGATGTTCACGCACCAGTACGCGAGCGTGTTCGAGGGCGACGAGCGCTGGCGGAACCTGCCGACGCCGACCGGCGCGACCTTCGAGTGGGATGCCGAGTCGACCTACGTCCGCAAGCCCCCGTACTTCGACGGCATGACCATGGAGACCACTCCGGTCGCCGACATCGTCGGCGCCCGGGTGCTCGCCAAGCTCGGCGACTCGGTCACGACCGACCACATCAGCCCCGCCGGCAACATCAAGGCGGACAGCCCGGCCGGCCGGTACCTCGACGAGCACGGCGTCGACCGCAAGGACTTCAACTCCTACGGCTCGCGCCGCGGCAACCACGAGGTCATGATCCGCGGCACGTTCGCGAACATCCGCCTGCGCAACCAGCTCCTCGACGGCGTCGAGGGCGGCTACACGCGCGACTTCACGCAGGCCGACGCGCCGCAGTCCTTCATCTACGACGCCAGCCAGAACTACCAGGCGCAGGGCACCCCGCTCGTCATCTTCGGCGGCAAGGAGTACGGCTCCGGCTCGTCGCGCGACTGGGCGGCGAAGGGCACGAGCCTCCTCGGCGTGAAGGCGGTCATCACCGAGAGCTTCGAGCGGATCCACCGCTCCAACCTCATCGGCATGGGCGTCGTCCCGCTGCAGTTCCCCGCGGGGGAGTCGGCCGATTCGCTCGGCCTCGACGGCACCGAGGTCGTCTCGATCTCGGGCCTCGAGCAGCTCAACGAGGGCGTCACGCCGAAGACGGTGCACGTCACCGCAACGCCGAGCGAGCACTCGCCCGCCGGCAAGCAGGCCGTCGAGTTCGACGCGGTGGTGCGCATCGACACGCCCGGTGAGGCGGACTACTACCGCAACGGCGGAATCCTGCAGTACGTGCTGCGCTCGCTCGTCTGACGCACGTGCGCAGCATCGGGGCGGCCGGCGATTCGCCGGCCGCCCCGATCTCTTCCCGGCCACTCAGGCGGCCCGGCGTAGACTCGATTCGATCCGCGGCCGCTGCCGCCCCACTGACCCGGAGGCATGACCCATGACCCTGCTCGAGCACATCTCGGGACCACGCGACCTCGACGCGTTGAGTCACGAGCAGCTCGAGCAGCTGGCCGCGGAGATCCGGGCCTACCTCGTGGCATCCGTCTCGAAGACCGGCGGGCACCTCGGCCCGAACCTCGGCGTCGTCGAGACGACCCTCGCGATCCACCGCGTCTTCGAGTCGCCTCGCGATGCCATCGTGTTCGACACGGGGCACCAGTCGTACGTGCACAAGCTGCTGACCGGGCGCAAGGACCTGTCGACGCTGCGCCAGACCGGCGGGCTGGCCGGCTATCCGCAACGCTCGGAGTCCGAGCACGACATCGTCGAGAGCTCCCACGCGTCGAGCTCACTCTCGTGGGCCGACGGCATCTCCAAGGCATTCGAGATGACCGGACAGGGCGACCGCCACGTCGTCGCCGTCGTCGGCGACGGCGCCCTCACGGGCGGCATGACGTGGGAGGCGCTGAACAACATCTCCGACGACAACACCCGCAAGCTCATCGTCGTCGTCAATGACAACGGGCGGTCGTACGCCCCGACGATCGGCGGCATGGCACGCTTCCTCAACACGGTGCGCACGAGGCAGTCGTATCGGTCGCTCCACCAGTCCAGCCGCAAGGCGTTCGACCGGCTGGGCTCGCCCGGCCGGGCGTTCTACCGCGGCGTCCGCGGCGGCCTGCACGGGTTCCTCAGCCGGTTCAGCGGCAACGAGGCCCTCTACTCGAACCTCGACATCAAGTACATCGGCCCCATCGACGGGCACGACGAGCGCGCCATGGAGGAGGCGCTCCACCAGGCCAAGGCCTACGGCGCGCCGGTGATCGTGCACACGATCACCGACAAGGGCCGCGGATACGAGCCCGCGCGTCGCGACGTCGCCGACCAATTCCACGCGGTGGGGCAGATCGACCCCGAGACCGGAGAATCCCTCGAGTCGGCGTCCTCGCCGTCGTGGACGAACGTGTTCGCCGACGAGCTCGTACGGCTCGCCGAGCGCAACGAACGCCTCGTCGGCATCACCGCCGCGATGCTTCGCCCGACGGGACTGCACCGCATGGCGGAGCGGTTCCCGAACCGGGTCTTCGACGTGGGGATCGCCGAACAGCATGCCGCGACCTCTGCCGCCGGGCTCGCGTTCGGCGGCTTGCACCCGGTGGTCGCCGTGTACGCCACCTTCATCAACCGCGCGTTCGACCAGGTGCTGATGGATGTCGCGCTGCACAAGGCCGGTGTCACCTTCGTGCTCGACCGTGCCGGCGTCACCGGCCCTGACGGGCCCAGCCACCACGGCGTCTGGGACCTCTCGATCCTGCAGGTGGTGCCCGGCATCCGCATCGCCGCGCCGCGCGACTCGGTGCGGCTGGCCGAGGAGCTCGGCGAGGCGGTGGCGGTCGAGGACGCGCCGACCGTGCTGCGGTTCCCGAAGGGCACCGTGGGCGTGGACTACGACGCGATCCGGCGCACCGACGATGGCGTCGACGTGCTCGCCGAGTCCGGTCGTCGCGACGTCCTGCTCGTCACCGTCGGACCCATGGCGGGCATCGGCCTCGACGTCGCGCAGCGGCTCGAGGCGCAGGGCATCGGCGCGACGGTGGTCGACCCCCGGTGGGTCGTGCCCGTGCCGGCCAGCGTGATCGAGCTCGCGCGCGACCACCGCATCGTGGTGAGCCTCGAGGACGGCATCCGCGTAGGCGGCATCGGCACCCGGATCCGCCAAGACCTGCGCGAGGCCGGCGTCGACACGGCGGTCACCGAGATCGGCCTGCCCGACGAGTTCCTCGAGCACGGGTCGCGGGGCGACATCCTGGAGCGCGTCGGCCTGACCCCGCAGCACATCGCCCGCGACGTGACCGCGATGGTGCTGGGCTCGAAGCTGCCGCACGCGCGCGGCGCGGGCCTCGAGGCCGTGTCGAGCGACACCACGCCCCAGCCGCGGGTCTGATTCCGATCTCACCGCCCGGCCCGAGCCGCGGGTCGCGTTCAGTCCGACCGCTCACCCGCGGCACGTCAGGACACGAGAACGGCCCCCGGCGAATCGCCGGGGGCCGTCACTTCGTGCGCGCGACCTACGCGGACACACCCTTCACGGGCGGGTGGTGGAAGGTGTCGCCGAAGACGCGCTCGGACGCGCCCACCCGGTCGAGGTAGGGCGTGACGCCGCCCATCTGGAACGGGAAGCCGGCGCCCAGGATGAGGCAGAGGTCGATGTCCTCGGGAGCTGCGACCACCTCACCGTCGAGCATCAGCCGAACCTCGCGTGCGAGGCCGTCCTGCAGGCTGACGAGGATCTCATCGGCGCTGCGCGGATGCGTGCCACCTGACACGATCTTCATGGCTCCCTTGTCGAAGCCCTTGACCTTGCCCTTGTCGTCCTTGTCGAGGAGCTTGCCGTACTCGGCGAGCTTGTGGAGGTTCTCGCTGCGGTAGAAGCGGTCGGGGAATGCGGCGTGGTGGGTGTCGAGCACGTGCGCTCCGACCTTCAGCCCGACGAGATCGAGCAGCGCCGACGGCGCCATCGGCAGGCCGAGCGGGGCGATCGCCTGGTCGACGGTCTCGAAGGAGGTGCCCTCATCGACCGCGCGCATGGCCTCGCCGAGGAGCACCGCGAGGAGGCGGTTGACCACGAAGCCGGGAGTGTCGGCGGTGATGACCGCGTTCTTCTTGAGGTTCTTCGCGGTGACCATCGCGGTCGACAGGGTCGCGACATCCGTGTGCGGTGTCTTCACGACCTCGATGAGCGGCATGACCGCGACCGGCGTGAAGAAGTGGAAGCCCACGAGCCGCTCGGGATGTGCGAGCTTGGCGCCGATCTGCTCGACCGACAGCGACGACGTGTTCGTCGCGAGCACGGCCTCGGGGGAGACGAACTGCTCGATCTCGGCGAACACGTCCTGCTTGATCTGGAGCTCTTCGAACACCGCCTCGATGACCCAGTCGCAGTCGGCGAAGTCGGCCTTGTCGGTGGTGCCTGTGACGAGCGCCTTCAGGCGGTTGGCCTCATCGGGGGAGATACGGCCCTTCGAGAGGAGGGTGTCGATCTCGTCGGCGATGTATGCGACGCCCTTGTCGACGCGCGCCTGGTCGATGTCGGTGATGACGACGGGCACCCGGAGGCGGCGAACGAAGAGCAGCGCGAGCTGGCTCGCCATGTAGCCTGCGCCGATGACGCCGACCTTCGTCACCTTCTTCGCGAGCTCCTTGTCGGGCGCTCCGGCCGGCCGCTTCGTGCGCTTCTGCACGAGGTTGAAGGCGTAGACGGATGCCTGGAGCTGGTCGCCCGCGATGAGGTCGGCGAGCACCTCGTCCTCGCGCTGGAATCCCTCGGCGCGGCTGCCGCTCTTCGCCGCCTTCATGAGGTCGAGGGCGGCGTACGGCGACTGGGGAACGGAGCCGATGCGGCTCTTCAGCATCTTCGTCGCGATGCCGATCGCGGCATCCCACTTCACGAGGCGTTCCACCTTGCCGGGCTCGTGCGGCCGCTTGACCTTGACGCGACCGGAGATCACGTCGTCGGCCCAGCGGATCGAGTCCTCGAGGTAGTTCACCGACGGGAAGATGGCGTCGGCGATGCCGAGGTCGAACGCGTCCTGCCCCTTGAGGGTGCGGTTCTGCTTCAGCGGGTTCTCGATGACGACCTTGAGGGCGTTCTCGATGCCGATGAGGTTCGGGAGGATCGTGGCGCCGCCCCAGCCGGGGATGAGCCCGAGGAACACCTCGGGAAGGGCGAGCGCCGGGACCGAGGCATCCACCGTGCGGTAGTCCGCGTGCAGGCCGATCTCGACGCCGCCGCCGAGGGCGAGGCCGTTGTAGAACACGAAGGACGGCACCCCCACCTCGCCGATCTTCGCGAGCGCGTAGTGGCCGAGCTGCACGAACTTCTTCGCCGTCTCCTTGTCGGGGATCTCGGCGACCTTCGAGAGGTCGGCGCCCGCGGCGAGGATGAACGGCTTGCCCGTGACGGCGACGGCGTGGATCTCGCCGGCGGCGGCCCGCGCCTTCAGCCCGTCGAGCGTGTTCGCGTACTCGAGGAGCGTGGCGGCGCCGAGCGTGTTCGGCCGGGTGTGGTCCCGTCC
>NZ_JBFUCL010000071.1:0-13074 GCF_056405255.1 Agromyces sp. P1_H4
GTGCTCCTCACCGAGACGGTGCAGCTCGACCCGCGCCGCAATCCCTACGCCGACCGGTCTCGCGTCGAGGCCGAGCTCGCGCGCACGATCGGCACGACGAAGGCGATCTGGCTGCCGCGCGGGCTCACGCGCGACTACGACGACTTCGGCACGAACGGCCACGTCGACATCGTCGCGACGATCCCGTCGCCCGGCCGCCTGCTCCTGCACGCGCAGCGCAACCCCGAGCACCCTGATTTCGAGGTGACGCGCGACCTGCGCGCGCAGCTCGAGGGCGAGACGGATGCCGCGGGCCGCCCGTTCGAGATCGTCGACCTCCCGGCTCCGGACACCCTCCGCGATCACGAGGGCTTCGTCGACTGGAGCTACGTCAACCACCTCGTCGTCAACGGCGGCGTGATCGCCTGCGGCTTCGGCGAGGAGCGGGCGGATGCCGCGGCGAGCGAGATCCTCGCCGACGCGTACCCCGGTCGCCAGGTGGTCACGATCGATGCGCGCGAGATCTTCGCCCGCGGCGGCGGCATCCACTGCATCACGCAGCAGCAGCCGGCACTCACGGTGGAGGTGACGCGATGAGCGGTGCGCCGTTCGACGTCGTCGAGGCCTCGATCGCCGACCTGCGGGCCGCACTCGATGAGGAGCGGGTCACGAGCGAGGAGCTGACCCGCGCCTACCTCGCCCGCATCGAGGCGTACGACCGGCCGGGCACCCCTACGGCGTTGAACGCGCTCGTCGTGATGAACCCGTCGGCGCTCGATGACGCCCGCGCCTCGGATGCGCGCCGCGCCCGTGGCGAGACGCTCGGCCCGCTCGWCGGCATCCCGTACACCGCCAAGGACAGCTATCTCGCGGAGGGGCTCACCGCCGCCGCGGGAAGCCCCGCGTTCGAGCACCTCGTCGCACAGCGCGACGCGTTCACGATCGAGCGGCTCCGGGCCGGCGGCGCCGTGCTCATCGGGCTCACGAACATGCCGCCCATGGCCAACGGCGGCATGCAGCGCGGCGTCTACGGCCGAGCCGAGAGCCCGTACAACGCCGAGTACCTCACGGCCGCGTTCGGCTCGGGCTCGTCGAACGGCTCGGGCACCGCGACGGCGGCGTCGTTCGCGGCGTTCGGCCTCGGCGAGGAGACGTGGTCGTCGGGCCGCGCGCCCGCGTCGAACAACGCGCTCTGCGCCTACACCCCGTCGCGCGGTGTCATCTCGGTGCGCGGCAACTGGCCGCTCGTGCCCACGATGGACGTCGTCGTGCCGCACGCCCGCACCATGGCCGACCTGCTCGCCGTGCTCGACGTGATCGTCGCCGACGACCCCGAGACGCGCGGCGACTTCTGGCGCGTGCAGCCGTGGGTGTCGATCCCGCGATCGTCCGAGGTGCGGCCCTCGTCGTACGTCGCGCTGCAGCCGACGGATGCCGCGGGCGCTCCGGATGCGGCCGCCGCCCGCGCTGCGCTCACGGGCCGGCGCCTCGGCATCCCGCGCATGTACATCAACGCYGACCCCGACGCCGGCACGGCCGAGCCCGGGCGCAGCCCAGGCATCGGGGGAGCCACCGGGCAGCGCATCGACACCCGGGCATCCGTCGTCGAGCTCTGGGAGGCGGCCCGCCGCGACCTCGAGGCGGCCGGTGCGGAGGTCGTCGAGGTCGACTTCCCCGTCGTGTCGAACTACGAGGGCGACCGCCCTGGCGCGCCCACCGTCGCAACGCGCGGCCTCATCTCCCCCGAGTACCTCCGCCGCGAGATCGTCGACCTGTCGGCGTGGTCGTGGCACGACTTCCTCGACGCGAACGGCGACCCCGCCCTGCGCTCGCTCGCCGACGTCGACGGCGCCCGCATCTTCCCGCACCCCGAGGGCGCCCTGCCCGACCGGTACACCGGCTTCGACGACGACATCGCCGAGTACCCCGAGTGGGCCCGTTCGCATCCTGGCGCCACCTTCGACGACATGCCCGAGCTCGAAGCCGGGCTGCGCGGCCTCGAGGAGACCCGCCGCATCGACCTCGAGGCATGGATGGACGACCTGGGTCTCGACGCGGTCGTGTTCCCCGCGGTCGCCGACGTCGGCCCCGCCGACATGGACGTGAACCCGGCCTCCGCCGACCTCGGCTGGCGCAACGGCGTGTGGGTCGCGAACGGCAACCTCGTGCCACGGCACCTCGGCATCCCGACGGTGACGGTGCCCATGGGCACGATGCGCGACATCCGGATGCCGGTGGGCCTCACGTTCGCCGGACGCGCCTACGACGACACGGCCCTGCTCCGCCTCGCCGCGGCCTTCGAGGCGACCGGTTCCCGGCGCACCCCGCCGCCGCGCACCCCGCCGCGCTGACGACGGTTAGTCTGCGGGCATGGCGGCCAGTCGATCACGGGCTGCGGTGTACGCGCGACGACGCAAGCGCCGCATGGGCCGGGTCGCGCACGACCTGACCGATGGACAGTGGTCGGCGCTCASCGCCGAGTGGGGCGGCTGCGCCTACTGCGGCGTCGGGGATCGCGCCCTGCAGCGCGACTGCGTGCTGCCCATCTCACGCGGTGGCCGGTACACACTCGAGAACGTGGTTCCGGCGTGCGGGTCGTGCAACGCGAGCAAGTGCAACGACGAGGTCACGTCGTGGCTGCGACGCAAGAAGCTCGATGAGCGCGGCTTCCTGCTCCGGCAGCGTGAGATCGCCCTGCTCCTGCTCGCACGCTTCGCGGATCCGGATGCCTCTCCGGATGCCGCGACGCCCTGATCGTTCGAGGCGAGCGCACTTCGTCCGGTTCGTCAACCCTGGCGTCGAGGCCGCTCGAGGTCCCTAGGCTGGCTGTGGACGGGCCGCCCGAGAAGGGTTCCCGGCTCCGCGCCCGCCCGGGGAGGCCACCATGGCCACGTATGACGTATCCGGACGCTCGGCGATCGTGACGGGCGCGGGCAGCGGCATCGGGCGCGCGATCGCCCTCAGGCTCGCCGACAGCGGCGCCGGGGTGATCGTGAACGATCTCGACGGCGACCATGCGAAGTCGGTCGTCTCGGAGATCACGGATGCGGGTGGCCGAGCCGAGGCATCCGTCGGCGACGTGACGGACACCGCGTGGATCGACTCCTCCGTCGAGGCGGCCAATCGGCTCGCCCCGCTGCGGATCGCCGTGAACAACGCGGGCATCGGTGGCGCCTCCGCCCTGATCGGGGAGTACCCCGACGACAGCTGGGCGAAGGTCATCGACATCAACCTCAACTCGATCTTCCACGGCATGAAGCGCCAGCTCCCGGCCATCGCGGCGAACGGCGGCGGCGCCATCGTGAACGTCGCGTCGATCCTGGGCAGCGTGGGATTCGCGAACTCGTCGGCGTACGTCACCGCCAAGCACGGCGTCGTGGGTCTCACGAAGAACGCCGCGCTCGAGTACGCCGACCAGGGCGTGCGCGTGAACTCGGTGGGCCCGGGCTTCATCAAGACGCCGCTCATCGATGCGAACCTCGATGATGCCGCCCAGCAGTTCCTGGTCGGCATGCACCCGCTCGGCCGCCTCGGCGAGGCCGACGAGGTCGCGCACCTGGTGGTGTTCCTCGCGAGCGACGGCGCGAGCTTCATCACGGGCAGCTACCACCTCGTCGACGGTGGCTACACGGCGCGCTGACGCTACAGGGGCTGGGACCCGGCGAGTGCTCGCTCGAGGCGAGCGGCGTCGAAGAGGCGGAGGCCGTCAGCGACAGCACCGTGACGCGGGTCCGGAGCACCCGCCGCGCCACCTCCTCGAGCACGGGCACGGCGCCGCCGCCAGCGTCGAGATCGGTGTCGGCGGGCAGCAGGATCTCCTCGAACGCCAGGTCCTTTGAATCCATCTCTCCGGACGCGTATCTCGGGTCTCGCTCGAACACCCGAACGTTCGTGCCGCCGTGCCGCGCGAACTCCCGGATCAGCTCGCTCCGCCGCAGCGCGAGTCGCTCATACGGATCCAGATCATCGAACGTCCGCCCGCCCGCCGCGCCCGCCGCGCCCAGCGCGCCCGCCGTGCCGGCCGCCACGCTCCCGCCCGCTCGGCGATGGCGTGATTCCGCGAAGTCGGCGACCGCCTCTCGCACGATCGACTTCTTCGAGCCCCGCATGAAGTAGGCCAACTGCGTGACGAGCTCATCGGTGTGCTCGTCGATCTTGATGGTCTTCTCGCTCATGTCGGTTCCTCCTCATCGCCGAGACGTTCCATTTCCAAGTCATGTCTTCTTCCGAAAAGTGGGTGCCGAAGTGCCGAAGTGCCGGAACTTCTCGAAGGGAGACATGTGCCGGAATTCAAGCCGGTCTGTGCGAGCAGTGTCAGCCGTGCCGGGCTGGGGCCGCCGACTGGTCGGCGGATCTCGGGTGGGGAGGAGCGGTCAGCTGACCTGGACGCTGCGCTCGTCGAGGCCGGTGGCGCCGTCGGGGACGACGCCCTGCTCGTCGGCGGTCTGCACCTCGCCGTCGGCCGCGGTCGCACGGACGCGGAGCGTGTGGCCGCCCGACGTCGCGTCCCAGTCGTAGCGCCACTGCACCCAGGTGTCATCCGAGATCGCCGTGGCCAGCGTCGCCGGCTCCCACGGGCCGTCGTCGACCTGCACCTCGACCCCCTGCACGCCCACGTGCTGCTGCCACGCCACGCCCGCAACGGTGACCGGGCCGGCGGTGAGCGACTGGCCGGTGCGGGGCACGTCGATGCGGGACGAGAGCTTGATCGGGCCGCGCTCGCTCCAGCCGCGGTCGGTCCAGTAGGCGGTGGCGGCATCGAACCGCGTCACCTCGAGGTCGACCACCCACTTCGTCGCCGACACGTAGCCGTACAGCCCCGGCACCACCATGCGCACGGGGAACCCGTGTTCCGCGGGCAGGGGCTCGCCGTTCATGCCCACGGCGAGGATCGCGTTGCGGTCGTCCTGGAGCACCGTGAGGGGTGTCGACGCAGTGAAGCCGTCGACGCTGCGCGAGAGCACCATGTCGGCGTCGGCCGTCGGCGCCGCGCGGGCGAGCAGCTCGCGGATCGGGAAGCCGAGCCACACCGCGTTGCCGATGAGTCCGCCGCCGACCTCGTTCGACACGCACGTGAGCGTCGTGACGCTCTCCTCGAGGGGGAGTGCGAGCAGCTCGTCCCACGTGAGGGTGACCTCGCGGTCGACGAGGCCGTGGATGCGCAGGCTCCAGGTCGACGGGTCGACGGCCGGCACGGCGAGGGCGGTGTCGATGCGGTAGAACTCGGCGTTCGGCGTGACGACCGGCGGCAGGCCGTCGATGTCGAACTGCGCCGACGCGGGCACCGTGACACTCGTCACCGGCTTCGGAAGCGTGATCGCCTCGCGGATCGCCGTGACGGCCCGCGTGCCCGCCTGCAGGGCGTACCCACCGGCTGCGGCGAGGACGCCGAGCACGGCCGCGCCGCCCGCCCAGCCGAGGAAGCGCCGGCGGTCGACGCCGGAGGGCTCCGGTGCGGTCGGCTGGGGTGCGGGTGCGGGTGCGGGTGCCGGTGCGAGCTCGGACGCGGGCGGCGCAGGTGCGGGCTCGGTCGCGGCATCCGGCACCATCGCAGCATCCGGCACCATCGCGGCATCCGGCACCATCGCGACGGCCGGCACTGGCGCGACCACCTCGCGGGGCAGCCGCTGAACGAGGAGCCGCAGCGCCATCACCCCGGCGATCGCCGCGAGTGCGGAGGGGGCGATCGCCAGCATGGGCGCATTGGCGCGCGTCGACGCGGCGATCGCACCGACCAGGCCGATGAGTCCGATCAGCACCTGTCCCCACGGCGGACGCCGCGCCTCGAGCACACCGGCGCCGGCGGCGACCGCCAGGAGCACCAGCCCGATGCCGACGAGCAGCGCGGCCTTGTCGCCGGTGCCGAACAGTGCGATCGCGGCATCCTTCGCCCACGGCGGAGCGAGGTCGATGAGCAGGGAGCCGACGACGACGAACGGGCTCGACGCCGAGGCCAGCACCGCCGCCGCGAGCTCGCCGATCCCCACGCCGAAGAGGACCGACGCGACGCCCGCCACCCCGGGCAGCACCCAGCCCCGGGGGCGACCACTCGTCTGCGGCATGGGCACAGCGTATGGCCGATGCCTGCGTGCCTGCTTCGAGGTCCGGGTGCGCCGTGATCGGGCCGGGAGCGACGGTTAGGGTGGGCGAAGCATCTCCAAGTCCGCACGAATGAGAGGTCCCGCATGCCCCACGCCATCGAATACGACCGACTGGGCGGCCCCGAGGTGCTCGAGTACCGCGAGATCCCGTACGAGCTGCCGGGGCCGGGCGAGGTCCTCATCGAGGTGCGCGCCGTCGGCGTGAACCCGATCGACTGGAAGCTGCGTTCCGGCGCCCGGCCGTCGAAGCCCATCACGACCCCGCGACGGCTCGGGTCCGACGCAGCGGGGGTCATCGCGGGCGTCGGGGAGGGTGTCGATGGCTGGGCCGTCGGCGACGAGGTCATCGTCGCGCGCATCTCGAACGCCTATGCGACCGACCTGGTCGTCGACGCATCGAAGCTCACCGCCAAGCCGGCCGAGCTCGGCTGGGAGGCCGCGGCCGCCATCCCCGTGCCCGTGTCGACCGCCCACCAGGTGCTCGCCTCACTCGAGGTGGGCGACGGAGACACCCTGCTGCTGCACGGCGGCTCGGGCGCCGTCGGCCAGGCCGCGATCCAGCTCGCCCGGCGGCGCGGCGCGACCGTGATCGCMACCGCGAGCGAGGGGAACCACGACCGGCTGCGCGAGCTCGGCGCCATCCCCGTCGCCTACGGCCCGGGGCTCGCCGACCGGGTGCGGGCCGCCGCGCCCGAGGGCGTCGACGTGGCCCTGGACGCCGCCGGCACCGACGAGGCGATCGAGGTCTCGAAGGAGCTCGTCGCCGACCACGACCGCATCGGCACGATCGTCCTGGGCTGGCGTGCCGCCGAGCTCGGCATCCGGGCGTGGTCGGGCGGCAGCCCCGTGCCGCTGACACCCGAGGAGAGCGCCCTGCGCGCCGAAGCCATCCCACTCGCCGCCCAACTGGCTGCCCGCGGCGAGTTCGAGCTCGAGATCGCGCATCGCTATCCGCTCGCTGAAGCCGCCGAAGCCCATCGGCAGAGCGAGACCGGGCACGTACGCGGCAAGATCGTGCTCCTCCCGTAGCGCGGGCGGCTCAGGCGTRCACGCGCAGGAACGCGGCGACGCGCGGCGCGAGCCCGGCCGCGACCTCGGCGGCCGGCCGCTTCGCGCCCTTGACCTCGAACGAGTGGTTCGCGTCCTCGATCCACTCGAGCGTCGCTGAGGCGCCGATGCGCGCCACGACCTCGTCGAGCTGAGCGTTCGGAATCGCGAACGGGTCGTTGCGGCCCTGCAGGAACAGCATCGGCGCGGAGATTCCGGGCAGGTGCTCGTCGCGCGCCTTCTCGGGTCGCCCGGGCGGATGCAGCGGATAGCCCAGGTACACGAGCCCCGCGGCCGGCATCCCGTCGGCGACGGCCATCGACGCCATGCGTCCGCCGAAGGACTTCCCTGACGCCCAGATGGATTCGTCGGGTGACCCGGCGTCCGCGGCGAGGGCCGACGCCGCATCCAGGACCGCACGCCACGTCGCGATCGCCACCGGCGGCCGGTCGGGGAACCGGCGCTTCGCCTCGCGGTACGGGAAGTTGAAGCGCAGCGTCGCGAAGCCCTCGTCGTGCATCGCCCGAGTGAATCCCGACATGAACGGATGCTCCATGCCGGCGCCGGCGCCATGCGCCACGATGATCGTGCCCGCGGCATCCGCCGGCCGCGAGGTCACCGCCGAGATCCGAGTGCCGTCGACGTCGATGCTGATCGCTGTCTCGTCGCTCACGAGCTGAAGACCTCGAAGATCCCGCCGATGCCGTCGACCACGGCGCCGCCGGAGTCGACCAGGTCGCCGACCGCCGCCGTGAGCTCGAGCACCGAGCCCGCGGCGTCGAGCGCGGTGGCGACCTCGACGGTCACGTCGACCGCGTCGGCCAGGGCGTCGAGGTTCGCACGATCGAGGGCGGCGTGCTCGAGCTTGAGCTTCGCGATCCACTCGCGCTCCAGGCCGAAGAGCACGGCATAGGGGAGGAGCCGTTCGTGCAGGTGGAAGCGGGCGAGGGGCTCGTCGGGCTCCTCGGCCGCGGCATCCGTGGGCCGCAGCTCGGCCCCGCTCGGGGACTGCAACACCCGGAGACGCTCCGCCTCGGCGAGCGAGAGGTACCGGCGCAAGCCCTCGAGGTGCTCGCGCCTGGGCCGAGCCGGAGGCATGTAGCGCCGCCACGAGGCCGGGGTCACGAGGATCGTCGCGATCGTGGCCGCGAGCGCCACGACGGTCGCGATGAGGGCGGGCCAGTCGCCGTCGATGAGGGCGAAGACGATGAACAGCGCCTCGACGAGCATGCCGAGGTAGGCGAGGATCCTGAGGGTGGTGCCGGGCCAGGTCATGCGCCGCGGGGCGATGAGCCCGTCGCGGGCGAGGGCGTGCTCGGTGTGCTGCACGACCGTTCGCAGCCGCGCCGCGAGCGCGCGTCGGTCGGAGGAGAACCGCCGCACGCGACCGGGCGTGTGCTCGGGGCCGAAGAGCGCCTCGAGCAGCGCGAGCTCGTCGGCCGTGAGCACCACGTTCGGCGCCATCTCGACGCCGATCGGCTCGCGCTTCGACCCGGCGATGAGCCGCACCTTGCGCTTCACGGCCAGGTCGATCAGGGCCGCGGATGCCGCCCGGCGGTCGGCGTCGACGAGCAGGCCATCGCGCAGCACGGTCGTGTCGCGTTCGGGTGCATACTGCACCACGAGCGCCGTCACCCGTTGCGCGGCGACGGCGCGCGCCACGATCCCCAGCACGAGGATGACGAGCGCTGGCGCGACCGCGAGCAGGATGACGGCAGGAAGCACGCGCCCAGTCTAGGGATGCGCCCGCGACCAGCCTTCGCGGAGCGCCCGGTCGAGCGTGTCGACGAAGAAGTCGGCCGACGCGCGCTCGAGGCAGAGCGGCGGCTTCACCTTCAGCACGTTCCGGTGGTCGCCGGTCGGCTGCATGACGATGCCGAGCTCGAGCATCCGGTCGCAGATCGCCGCCGTCTCCTCGGTCGCCGGTTCGAGGGTCGCGCGGTCGCGCACGAACTCGACCCCCAGGTACAGGCCGAGGCCGTGCACCATGCCGATGAGCGGATGCCGCGTCGAGAGCTCCTCGAGCCGGCCCTTCAGGTGCGCGCCGACCGCTGCGGCGTTCTCCTGCAGTCCCTCGTCGCGGAAGGCGTCGAGCACCGCGAGGCCGGCCGCGCTCGACGCCGGGCTGCCCCCGGTCGACGAGAAGAACGGGCCCTGCGACCCGAACCGCGCGGCGATCTCGCGGGTCGTGACGACCGCACCGAGCGGGTACCCGTTGCCTGCCGCCTTCGCGACCGCGACGACGTCGGGCACGACGCCCTGCTGCTCGAAGCCCCAGAACCAACGGCCGAGGCGGCCGTATCCGGCCTGCACCTCGTCGGCCACGGCGAGGCCGCCGACCTCGCGCACGGCCGCGTAGACCTCGGCGAGGTAGCCGTCGGGCAGCGGGATGCCGCCGGCGTTGCCGAAGAACGTCTCGGCCACGAACGCGGCGGGCGGGCGGTCCGATGCGGCGAGCCGGCGGATCGCGGCGGCGGCCTCGGGCGCGTAGCGCGCGGCATCCGCCCCTCGATGCGCGCCGCGGAACGGGTTGGGCGCCTCGACGACGTGCACCCAGTCGGGCCGGCTCGCGAGTGCGCCGGGGTTGTCGGCGATCGAGGTCGACACGGCATCGGAGGCGTACGTCCAGCCGTGGTACGCCTCGAGGACCGACACGACGTCGCGCCGTCCCGTCGCGGCGAGCGCGATGCGCAGGGCGAGGTCGACCGCCTCCGAGCCCGAGTTCACGAGGAACACGGTGTCGAGCGGGGCTGGCAGCATCGCGGCGAGTCGCTCGGAGAACTCGACGACCGCTCCGTAGTTGAAGCGCGAGTTGGTGTTGAGGGTGCGCAGCTGTCGCGTCACAGCCGCGGCGAACTTCGGGTGCCCGTGGCCGAGGGGCGTCACGTTGTTGACCATGTCGAGGTAGACGCGCCCGTCGGTGCCGATGAGGTGCTCGCGCCAGCCGCGCTCGATGCGCGGCGGGGCGTCGTAGTAGTGCTCCTGCACCTCGGCGAAGGCACGGTCACGACGGGCGACGAGCGCGGTCGCGTCGGCCGAGGGGTCGAGGTCCACGGATGCCGCGGGCGGCTCCCCTGCGCGGAGTCCGAGCAGCGGGGCGGGGTCGAGGGTCAGCGCGAGCCACCCCGGYGCGTATTCGGGACGCACGAGGTGCGGCACGGGCGGCGCGCCGTCGCGCTCGACGCGGAGGCGGATGCGCGTGCGGGCCGGTGCCGTGCCGTCGACGGCGCCCTCTGCGACGAGGCGTGCGCCGTCAAGGGGAGCATCAGCGAGGGCCAGCGCGTGCGGCTCGGCGAACCACACGTCGATCCCGGTCGGGATCGTCGCCGACGAGACGGCCGAGTGGATGCGGCTCTCGGTCAGTCGCGCGGTTCCCCGCTCGAGCCACGCGGCGGAGGCCCCCGCGTCGAGCGCCGCGAGCGCGAGCCGGTCCTCGAGGCCGGGGTCGAGCCATGCGCCGGCGTCGACGTCATCGGACTCGATGGAGACGTCGAGGCGCACCGCCGTCGCCGCGTCGAACCCGGGGAGGGGCCGGAGCGTCGACGTCGCAGCGGTCATGTCGCTCGCCGCGTCGCCTGCCGCCGAGGGCGACTCGACGCCGATCGCCGCCGCGWTCACGCCCGTCATCACCTCGATCGGCACCGAGGTCGCCTGCTCGAAGATCCGCCACTCGCGGTCGATGCCCTCTGCGGCATACGCGTTGTCGCCCCCGTCGAGCTGCACCTGGTGCTCGCCGCTGACCACGAGCACGGCGCCGCGCAGCACGACGAGCGGCCAGATCGCCGCGACCTCGGCGGCCGACAGCGGGCGCAGCGCGTGGAAGGCCGTGATCGCCGGGAGCACCGAGACCGGCTCCGCGCCCGCGTGGTGCAGCACCGACGAGACGGTGATCGCCGGCTCCGCCACGGCCCAGGTGCGCGTGACGTCGCCGAAGTCGATGAGCCCATCGGGGATCCGCATGCCGCGCTCCGAGGTGCAGACCACGTTGTCGTCGGTGAGGTCGAGGTGCACGGCCTGGCGCGGCAGGTCGGATGCGACGGCGGCGAGGTGCGCCCAGGCGGCCGCCGCGTCATCCGTCACCCGTTGACGTTTCGTGGGGTCGGGGTGATGCCGGGCCAGGAGTTGGACGACCTCGAGCGCGAACCGCGGGTCCCACTGCAGTACGCGGTCGAGCCCCGGGTGGTCGAAGTCGGCGAGGGCGAGGCTCGTCTCCGCGGCGAGCCGTCCGAGTCGCGCGACGACCGTGGGGGAGAGATACGAGCCGCCCGTGAGGGTGCCGCCGGGGAGGTACGCGATGAGGCGGATGCCGAGCGGGCCCTCGCTCGTGTCGGCGAGGATCGAGCGCGGCGCGCCCGTGGCATCCGTCGTCGTCGTGGCGATGCGCAGGTGCGGGGCGGCCGACGCGATGCGCTCCGCGGCGAGCTCCTGGGCGGCGAGCTCCACGGCGGTGAAGGCGGGGTTCGTGACCTTCACGACGCCGATGGTCGCAACGCCGCCGGCGCCCGTGCCGACCTCGGCGGGCTGCGCGCGCGCGAGGAAGTTCTGGTCCTGCTGGCTGCCGAGGGGAGCGAGTTCGACGTCGAGGCCCCACGCCGTGCGCACGATCTCGACCACCTCGTCCGACGGCAGCTGCGGCGCGGGCAGCTCGCCGGCGTTGAAGAAGTCGAATCCGCGTGCTGCGACGCCCTCGCCCGGCTGCGACATGGTGCCCCTCTCCGCTTCGACGATAGCCACTCGCGGGCCTCGTCGAGTGAGGAGTGGGCAGCGTTACGAGCGCGCGGCCACCGCCCGGCGGCGCCGCAGCTCGACCGCCACACGGACGGCGACCGTGACGAGCACGACGGCGACCGTCGCAATGATCGCGGTCACGCCGACGACGGTCGACGCGGGTGCGTCGGTGAGGCGGGCGACGGCGATCCACGCGAGTCCCCAGCCCAGCGAGAGCGTGGGGGCGATGCGCCCGCGGTCCCAGACGGCGAGGGCGATGCCGATGAGCCCCGCGACGGCGACCACGACCACGGCCCACGTCTCGGGCGGGATGCCCCAGCCGTCCCAGCCGGTGGCGGTGAGGGCCGCGGTGACGTTCGCCGCCGTCGCCACGATCACCCAGCCGAGGTAGAGGCCGATGGTGCCGTCGGTCACGAGGGCGTCGAGGGCGTTCTTCGGCGGCATCGCGAGGCAGATGCGGAACGCGACGATGAGCACGATGAGCAGCGCCACGATCACCGGCACGCTGAGCCAGAGCAGGTCGAACTGGATGCTGAGGATCCACGCGGCGTTCAGCAGCAGCGACGCCGCCACCGGGTAGCCGAGCCGGCGGTGCCGGGCGTCGGTGCGCTGGCCGGGCAGGAACAGCCACACCGCGTAGGCGAGCAGCCCGAAGTAGATGACCCACCAGATGCTGAACGCGCCGGTGCCCGGTGCGATCAGGGTGGCGTCCGCCGCGAGCGCGCCGCCCGCGGCATCCTGAATCGGCTGCCCGCCCGCGGCGCCCGAGCCGATGAACGAGCCGATGACCGCCAGCACCGCGCTCACCGCCACCGTGAGCTGCCTCGCGAGGTCGCCGCGGGTGGTGCCGGTCGTCGTCGTGGTCGAGGACGTCGTGGTCATGGTCGCTCCTGCCGTCGTCTGGTGGATCCCGGTCGGGTTGCGTCGCCAGCCTAGGCAGGGGCTCGCCGCGCGCGCGTCGAACCTTCGGTTGATGCCGTCGCCGGTCGCCGTCGGCCATCCCGGCCGCGCGCATCCGCGCGGCTAGGCCGACCCGGCGCCGAGTTCCTCGCGGATGCGGCGCAGGTCTTCCATCAGCGAGCCCACGAGGATCCAGTGGCCCGACGTCGGCGGGGCGATGACGAGCGCCGACGTGAGCGCCGGCGTCTCGGACGTGACCGGCTCGGGCTCGGGCTCGGCGACGCGCACGGCGAGCCGCACGTCGTGCGCGACCCGGCGC
>NZ_JBFUCL010000072.1:0-13005 GCF_056405255.1 Agromyces sp. P1_H4
GACGACACCGGCGCGCACGTGAACGCCGTGAACTTCATGCGCATCCTCGCCGAGACGACGGCGGCCGTGCTCGTGACGCTCGCGTTCACCTCGTTCCTCGACAACGTCTGGCTCGTCCTGCTCTGGTCGGCGCTGATCATGACGGCCGTCTCGTTCGTGCTCGTCGGCGCCAGCCCGCGGTCGGTCGGGCGGGCGCACGCCGACGCGGTGCTGCGGCTCACCGCGCCGCTCGTCCACTTCCTGCGCGTGCTGCTCGGCCCACTCGCGAACGCCCTCGTGTCGCTCGGCAACCGGGTGACGCCCGGCCGCATCCGCTTCGCCGGCGTCTCCAGTGAGGAGCAGCTGCTGAGCATGGTCGACGAGGCGACCGAGCTCGACGTGCTCGAGGAGGGCGACCGCGAGCTCATCCACTCGATCTTCGAGTTCAACGACACCGTCGTGCGCGAGGTCATGGTGCCCCGCACCGACATGGTCACGATCGACGCCTCGGCGCACCTGCCGCACGCGATGGCACTGTTCCTCAAGGCGGGCTACTCGCGCATCCCCGTGATCGAGCACGACGCCGACGACGTGGTGGGCGTCCTGTACCTGCGCGACCTCGCCCGGCTCGGGTTCGAGCGGCCACTCGACGCCGAGGACCTCACGGTCGGCGAGCTCGCGCGGCCGGCGATGTTCGTGCCCGATTCGATGAAGGCCGACGCCCTGCTGCGGCAGATGCAGCTGGAGTCGAACCACCTCGCGATGGTCGTCGACGAGTACGGCGGGATCGCCGGCCTCGCCACGCTGGAGGACCTCATCGAGGAGCTCGTCGGCGACATCTCCGACGAATACGACCGGGAGGCGGCGCAGGTCGAGGCCCTCGGCGACGGGCGCTATCGCATCAATGCACGCCTTCCCGTCGACGAGCTCGGGGAGCTGTTCGGACTCGATCTCGAGGACGAGGACGTCGACTCCGCCGGCGGTCTGCTCGCCAAGGAGCTCGGCCGTCTCCCGCAGCCGGGGGAGCGCGTGACCGTGTCGGGGCTCCTCCTCGAGGCCGAGCGCACCGAGGGGCGTCGCAAGCGCATCTCGACCATCCTCGTCGAGCGCGACCAGGCCCTCATCGACGCCCAGGCGGCGTTCGACCAGGGCGACATCGAAGGAAGGAACCACCGTGGCTGAGTACCGAGCCGGATTCGTCTCGTTCGTCGGGCGGCCGAACGTCGGCAAGTCGACGCTGACCAACGCGCTGGTCGGCGAGAAGGTGGCGATCACGAGCTCGAAGCCGCAGACCACCCGTCGCGCGATCCGCGGCATCGTGCATCGCGAGCACGGCCAGCTGATCCTCGTGGACACGCCGGGCCTCCACCGCCCGCGCACGCTGCTCGGCGAACGTCTCAACTCGCTCGTGCAGTCGACGCTCGGCGACGTCGACGTGATCGCGTTCTGCGTGCCCGCCGATGAGCCGATCGGCCCCGGCGACCGCTTCATCAACGAGCAGCTCGACCAGTATCCGCGCGCGAAGAAGGTCGCGATCGTCACGAAGACGGATGCCGCGTCGAAGGCGAAGGTCGCCGAGCAGCTGCTCGCCGTGTCCGAGCTGCGGGAGTGGGCGTCGATCATCCCCGTGTCCGCGCCGCGCGGCGAGCAGCTGGAGGTGCTCGTCGACGAGCTCCTCGCGCTCCTGCCCGAGTCCGACCAGCCGCTCTACCCCGCTGAGACGCTGACCGACGAGGACACGAGCGAGCGCATCGCCGAGTTCATCCGCGAGGCGGCGCTCGAGGGCGTCTCCGACGAGCTGCCGCACTCCATCGCCGTGACCGTCGACGACATGGTCGAGCGCGAGGACAAGGACCTCCTCGAGATCTACGCCAACCTCTACGTCGAACGCGACAGCCAGAAGGGCATCATCATCGGCAAGGGCGGTGCGCGGCTGCGCGAGGTCGGCACCACCGCACGCGCGCAGATCGAGGGCCTGCTCGGTCGCAAGGTGCACCTGGCGCTGCACGTCAAGGTCGCGAAGGAGTGGCAGCGCGACCCGAAGCAGCTCGGCCGACTGGGGTTCTGACCGAGCCGGCGGCGCGCGCGGCCACCCGGGCCCTGCGCCTCGCGTACGACTCGAGGATGATTCCGGCGTGAGACGCCGTCCTCGGTCTCGAGCACCGCGTACGGTGGTTCGGTGAACACCCTGAGCCGCGGCAAGCTGACGACCGACATCGTCCTCGCCGTCGTGTTCGCACTGGCCTGCCTGCCGTTCGCCCTGCTCGGCAACGGCGTCGACGTGGTGGTGCTCGCGGGCTTCACGGCGGCGCTCTCGGTGCGGCGGCTGTCGCCCGGCTGGTCGCTCGGCATCGCCTGGGGTGCCGCGATCCTGCAGATGGCGACCCTGCGCGACCTGCAGCTCTACGATGCCGCGGTGCTCGGGGTGCTGTACTCGACCGCGGCGCACGGCGGCCGCCTGGTGAAGTGGGCCGGCCTCGCGAGTGCGGGCGGCGGTGCGGTGGTGGCCACCGTCTACCTCGCGCTCGTGAAACCGATCTTCGGGCAGGCGGCGCCGATCACGCAGGACGGGATCGGGCTCGCGTTCGCACTCGGCTTCCTCTTCGTCGCCTCGATCGCCGTCCTGGTGCTCGCCTGGACGGCGGGCCTGCTCATCCGCTCGATCCGCGACTCCCGTGAGGTGCGTCGCAGGGAGGACGCCGCCAACCGCGAGCGTGCCCTCGTCGAGTACCGCTACGCGGTCGAGCAGGAGCGCAACCGCATCGCCCGCGACATGCATGACGTGGTCGCGCACTCGCTCGCGGTGGTCATCGCCCAGTCCGACGGCGCGCGCTTCGCCGCCCGCACGCGCCCCGAGGCCGCCGTCGGGGCCCTCGAGACGATCTCGCACGTCGCGCGCGGTGCGCTCGGCGACGTGCGGGTGCTGCTCGCCGAACTCCGTCACGACGAGTCCGGATCGCCGCAGCCGGTGCTCGACGACCTCGACGGCCTCGTCGACCGTGTCCGCGCCGCAGGACTCGACGTGCGCTACGCCGAGACCGGCGACCGCCTCGCCCTCGGAACGGGGCACCAGATCGCCGTCTACCGCATCGCCCAGGAGAGCCTGACGAACGCGCTCCGCCATGGCGACGCCGGCGCGCCCGTCGACCTGCGGCTCGCGTGGGACGGCGCGGGCGTCGATCTCGAGATCGTCAACGCGATGCGCGCGGATGCCGCGACGGCGGAGTCGCACGGACTCCGGCACGGGCTCCCGGGCATGCGCGAGCGGGCGCAGCTCGCAGGAGGATCCCTGACGGCGGAGCCGGCCGGCGACGGCACGTTCCGGGTCCGCGCGCACATCCCCGCACAGCCGGGCGGCCTCACGTGAGCGGYATCCGCGTCGCCCTCGTCGACGACCAGGCGCTGTTCCGCGCGGGGGTGCGGATGCTCGTCGAATCGCAGCCCGACCTCACCGTCACCGGGGAGGCGGGCGACGGCGTCGCCGCGGTGGAGCTCGCCGCCCGCGCCCGGCCCGACGTCATGCTCATGGACGTGCGGATGCCGCTGCTCGACGGCATCGCCGCGACCGAACGCATCCTCGCCGACGCCGACCGCGATGGGCGCACGCCGCCGCGAGTGCTCGTGCTCACCACCTTCGACCTCGACGAGAACGCGGCGCGCGCGATCCGGGCGGGCGCGAGCGGGTTCGTGCTCAAGGACGCCGACCCCGAGTTCCTGCTCGCGGCGATCCGCACCGTGCACCAGGGCAACCAGGTGATCGCCGCGGCGGCGACGCGCGAGCTGTTCGCCCACGTGGGCCGGGGCAACGGCCGCCGTCCCGCCCCGGCCGCGTGGTCGGAGCTCACCCCGCGCGAGCGCGAGATCTTCGCCCTCGCCGCGCGCGGCCTCTCGAACTCCGAGATCGCGGCATCCGAGTACCTGTCGGAGGCCACCGTGAAGACGCATGTCAGCCGCATCCTCGCCAAGCTCGGGCTCCGCGATCGCGTGCAGTTGGTGGTCTTCGGCTACGAGCACGACCTCGGCGAGTGAGGGCGGGTCATCCTGCAGGATGACGCCGGACCATCCGATGGCCGGATGCCACGTCGTGGCCCCCGTCCGTAGCGTCGAAGGCATGCAGATCCAACCTTCCGACCTCGGTCTCATCGCCCGCGTCACGGGCCTCGGCAAGCGCTACGGACACGGCGCCGGCACGGTCACCGCACTCGACGACGTCTCGCTCGGGCTCCGCCGCGGCGACTTCACCGCCATCATGGGGCCGTCGGGCTCGGGCAAGTCCACGTTGATGCACATCATGGCGGGCCTCGACTCGCCCACGTCGGGTCGAGCATGGCTCGGCGACACGGAGATCACCGAGCTCTCCGACTCTGCGCTCACCGTGCTGCGCCGGCGCCGGATCGGCTTCGTGTTCCAGTCGTTCAACCTGGTGCCGACGCTCGACGTGCGCGGCAACGTCATGCTCCCGTTCGAGCTCGACGGTCGCCGGCCGAGCCGCGACGAGCAGGCGTGGATCGACGAACTGATCGACACCCTCGGCCTCGGCCCCCGCCTCACGCACCGCCCGCACGAGCTCTCGGGCGGCCAGCAGCAGCGGGTGGCCATCGCCCGCGCCCTGGCGACGCGGCCCGACCTCGTGTTCGCCGACGAGCCGACGGGCAACCTCGACTCGCGCACCGGCCGTGAGGTGCTTGGCCTCCTCGCCACGGCGAGCGCCCGCTCGGGGCAGTCGATCGCGATGGTCACGCACGACCCGGTCGCGGCCAGCCACGCCGATCGCATCCTCTTCCTGGCCGACGGACGCATCGTCCGCGATGCCGCGCGTTCGTCGGCCGAGGAGATCTCGGCGTTCATGCTCTCGATGGAGATCGCGGCGTGATGCGCACGCGACTCAGGGACCAATGGCCGACCCTCGTGGTGGCCACGCTCGCCGGCACCTTCGGCGTCGTGCTGCTGCACGTGACCGGACTGCTCGGCGCGGCCATCGCGGCCGACGAGGTGACCGGCGAGAGCACGACGGTCGCGATCATCCTCGGCATCGTCGCGACCGTCTTCATCGTCATCGCCATCTACGTCAGCGCGATCGTCACCGCCAACACCGTGTCGACGGTGGTGGCGGGTCGCACCCGCCTCATCGCGTTGCTGCGCCTCATCGGCTCCAGTGCACGGTCGCAGCGCGCGCAGATCGCCCGCGAGGGACTGCTGATCGGGCTCGCCGGCGCGCTCGCGGGCGTCGTGCTCGGCACGGGCGCCGCGTTCGCCATCCAGGCGGTCGCCGAGGCGAGCGACCTCATGCCGGCCACCGCGTACGACTACCTGAACCCCGTCGTGGCGCTGCCCGCCGCGGCCGTGGCGGTCACGACGTGGCTCGCGTCGTGGGTGGGCTCGCGCCGCGTGTTGCGGGTGCGGCCGATCCAGGCGATCGGCGACTCGCACGAGCAGGACCGCGAGGAGCTCGGCCGGCGGCGGGGCCGCAACATCGTGGCGCTCGTGCTGTTCGTCGTCGGCATCGTCCTCCTCGTGATCGGCGTCGTGTGGGGGCTCACCGAGCCCTACGGCGTACTGGTCGGCATGGTCGGCGGCATCGTCTCGTTCACGGGCATCGTGCTCGGCGCCCAGGTCGTCCTGCCCCCGGTCCTCCGCCTCGTCGGGCGTGCGCTCGGCCGCTCGCCGTCGGCGCGGCTGGCAGCGGAGAACGCCGTGCGCCACCCCGAGCGCAGTTCACGCATGACGATCGGCCTCGTCATCGGGGTGACGCTCGTCACGACGTTCGCGGTCACCATGGAGTCGTACCGCGCCATGCTGCTGGAGGCCCAGCGCGCCCAGCCCGAGATGTACGCCGGCATCGACGACATGCTGAACGTCACCGTCGCGATCTTCACGGTGCTGATCGGGTTCAGCGCCCTGATCGCGGCCATCGGCATGGTGAACACCCTGTCGCTCAGCGTCATGCAGCGCACCCGCGAGCTCGGCCTTCTGCGCGCGCTGGGCTTCGAGCGCCGCCAGGTGCGCACGATGATCGTCGCGGAGAGCGCGGCCCTGACCCTCGCCGCGACGCTGCTCGGACTGGTGCTCGGGTTCGGCTACGGCTGGGCCGGCGCACAGGCGCTGCTCGGCGGCGCGCAGGGGGAGCCGACCTTCGTGCTGCCCGGCATCCCGTGGGTCATGTTCGGCGGACTGCTGCTGGCGGCGGGGGTGCTCACGCTCGTCGCCTCGGTGGCCCCGACGCGACGCGCCATGCGGGTCGCGCCCGTGGTGGCGCTCGCGGTCGACTGACGTTCGCGCGAGACGCTTCGACGAGCGGATGCCGCGAGCACGCGGCATCCGCTCGTCCGTCATGTTTGCACTCGCACCACCCCTCGGTGTTAGCCTTGGCTCGTGCTTCACGGCCTGCTTCTCCTTAGCTGCCGCAGCGAGTCCTAGTCCAGGCCTCCCTCGCTGCGGAGTTCGTCGTCGGCTGAATCCATCCGAACAAGCGAGAAGAGCACCTCATGCAGAACACCCAGAAGCCGTCCTCGATGCCCGTGCATCGGTACCGTCCGTTCCACGAGCAGATCCGCGTCGACCTGCCCGACCGCACGTGGCCGTCGCAGCGCATCACGACCGCGCCCCGTTGGTGCGCCGTCGACCTGCGCGACGGGAACCAGGCCCTGATCGACCCCATGAGCCCCGAGCGCAAGCGCATCATGTTCGACCTGCTCGTGCGCATGGGCTACAAGGAGATCGAGGTCGGCTTCCCGAGCGCGAGCCAGACCGACTTCGACTTCGTGCGCAGCCTCATCGAGGAGGGCGCGATCCCCGACGACGTCACCATCCAGGTGCTGACGCAGGCCCGCGACCACCTGATCGAGCGCACCTACGAGTCCATCGCCGGCGCCAAGCAGGCGATCGTGCACCTCTACAACTCCACTAGCGTGCTGCAGCGCGAGGTCGTGTTCCGCACCGATAAGCAGGGCATCATCGACATCGCCCTGCACGGCGCGCGCAAATGCCGTGAGATGGAGTCGTCCGTTCCCGGCACCACGGTCTACTACGAGTACTCGCCCGAGAGCTACACCGGCACCGAGCTCGAGTTCGCCGTCGACGTCTGCAACCAGGTGCTCGAGATCTTCGAGCCGACGCCCGAGCGCAAGGTCATCATCAACCTGCCGGCCACCGTCGAGATGGCCACGCCCAACGTGTACGCCGACTCCATCGAGTGGATGAGCCGCCACCTGGCCCACCGTGAGAACGTCATCCTGTCGCTGCACCCCCACAACGACCGCGGCACCGCCATCGCGGCAGCCGAGCTCGGCTACATGGCCGGCGCCGACCGCATCGAGGGGTGCCTCTTCGGCAACGGCGAGCGCACCGGCAACGTCGACCTCGTCGCCCTGGGCATCAACCTGTTCACGCAGGGCATCGACCCGCAGATCGACTTCTCCGACGTCGACGACGTGAAGCGCACCGCCGAGTACTGCAACCAGCTTCCGGTGCCCGAGCGCCAGCCGTGGGCGGGCGACCTCGTCTACACCGCGTTCAGCGGCTCGCACCAGGACGCGATCAAGAAGGGCTTCGAGGCCATGGCCGCCGAGGCCGAGCGCCGCGGCGTCACGGTCGACGAGCTCGAGTGGGCCGTGCCCTACCTGCCCGTCGACCCGCGCGACCTGGGGCGCAGCTACGAGGCCGTCATCCGGGTGAACTCCCAGTCGGGCAAGGGCGGCGTCGCCTACCTGCTGAAGGCCGACCACTCCCTCGACCTGCCGCGCAAGCTGCAGATCGAGTTCTCGGGCGTCGTGCAGGCGAAGACCGACGCCGAGGGCGGCGAGGTCTCGAGCGACGAGATCTGGCGCGTCTTCAACGACGAGTACCTGCCGGCGCCGGCCGATCACCCCGAGCAGAAGTGGGGCCGCTTCGAGCTGCTCTCCCTGCGCACCGAGAGCGCCCTCGACGGGGTCGTCAACGTGCGTGTCGGGCTGCGCGACGGCGACGAGCGCATCGAGGCCGACGCGAGCGGCAACGGTCCCATCTCCGCGTTCCTCGCGGTGCTCGGCACCGAGGGCGTCGACGTGAAGTTGCGCGACTACGTCGAGCACACCCTCTCGGCGAGCGGCGACTCGCTGGCCGCCGCCTACGTCGAGCTCGAGGTCGACGGCCGCGTGCTGTGGGGGGTCGGGATCGACGCCGACATCTCGACCGCGTCGCTGAAGGCCGTGGTCTCCGCCGTCAACCGGGCGATCCGGGGCACGGTGGCCGCGGAGGCCGAGCGCGAGGTCGTCGCGGTCTGACGAGCGAGCGGATGCCGCGCGCCCACGTCGGCGCGCGGCATCCGCCATCTCACGCCGCCGCTGCGGCATCCGCTCGCCCGTGACGCTATGCGCGCCGCCACACCCGCCAGCTGCCGAGCGCCCGCTGCTCGGGGAGGCTCCACCCGTAGCGCACGGAGCCGAGGCGGGTGAGCGTCGTGACGATGACGCAGGCGGTCGCCGCCACCACGATGTTMACGTCGAGGGCGACGAGCACGACGAGCAGGGTCGTGCCGGCGGTGGCCGCGATGGCGTAGAGCGAGCCGACGTGCATCAGCGCGATCGGCAGGTTGAGCGCCACGTCACGCAGGATCGAGCCGCCGACCGCCGAGATCACGCCCACGAAGATCGCCGGCACGACCGGCACGCCGTAGGCGAGCGCCTTCGACGTGCCGATCGCGCCGAACAGGCCGATCGTCACCGCGTCGAGCGCGATGATGAGACCGTTCAGGCGGGTGAAGACGCGCAGGAGCAGCATGCCGAGCAGGGCGGCCGCCGTCGCGACCGGGATGTACCAGTTGTCGGAGATCGCCGCCGGCAGCTGGTTGAGCAGGATGTCGCGCAGGAGGCCTCCTCCGAGGCCGACGATCACCCCGATGAGCGCGACGCCGAGCAGGTCGATGCGCCGCTCCGTGAGCCTGGCCGCGAACATGGCGCCCTGGATGGCGCCGATGGCGACCGCCGTGAGGTCGAGCCACAGGGGGATGACGAAGAGTGCGGAGGCCACGCCACCAGTGAACCACCCGACCGGTGCCTCGGGCGGCACATGACGGCTCGCGCCGCTCACCTCGGCCGCCGCGTCGGACGGGCGCGCGATAATGAAGGGTGCCCGTCTACCGAGATGAAGCCGTCGTGCTTCGCACCCACAAGCTGGGCGAGGCCGACCGCATCCTCACGCTCCTCACGAGGCGGCACGGCAAGGTGCGCGCGGTCGCCAAGGGCGTGCGGCGCACGGGCTCGAAGTTCGGGGCGCGACTCGAGCCGTTCATGGTCGCCGACCTGCAGCTCTACGAGGGCCGCACGCTCGACGTCGTGACGCAGGCCGAGTCGATCGGCTCGTACGGCGCCGAGATCACGCAGGACWACGCCGCCTACACGGCCGCGAACGCCATGGTCGAGGCGGCCGACAAGCTCACGGAGGACGAGGGGTCGCTGCAGCAGTACCTGCTGCTCGTCGGCGGCCTGCGGTCGCTGGCGCGTGGCGAGCACGGCGCGAGCCTGACGCTCGACTCCTACCTGCTGCGCGCGCTCGCCCTCGCGGGGTGGGCACCGAGCTTCCAGGACTGCGCCCGGTGCGGCAACGCCGGCGAGCACACGGCCGTGGTGGTGCAGCTCGGCGGCGTGGTCTGCGACGACTGCGCCCCGCCCGGCACGCCGCGCATCGCCCGCTCCACGGTGGCGCTGCTCGGTGCGCTGCTCGCCGGCGACTGGGCGTTCGCCGAGGCGGCGGCATCCGGCGACCGCAACCAGGCCAGCGGCATCGTCGCCGCCTACACCCAGTGGCACCTCGAGCGCGGGCTGCGCTCCCTGCCGCACGTCTCGAGAGAAACGACGACCACGTGACCCCCAAGCCCTACACGCATCGCGACGCCGTGCCCTACCGGCCCGTCGACTGGACGGGCGTCTACCCACCCGAGCTGCCGAAGGGCGCCGTGCCCGGCCACGTCGCGATCGTGATGGACGGCAACGGCCGCTGGGCGAACCGCCGCGGCCTCACCCGCATCGAGGGGCACAAGGCCGGCGAGGTGGCGCTCCTCGACGTCGTCGCCGGCGCGATCCAGGCGGGCGTGAAGCACCTGTCGGTCTATGCGTTCTCCACCGAGAACTGGAAGCGGTCGCCCGACGAGGTGCGCTTCCTCATGGGCTACAACCGCGATGTGCTGCACCGTCGGCGCGACCAGCTGAACGAGTGGGGCGTGCGCATCCGCTGGGCCGGGCGCAGGCCGAGGCTCTGGGCGTCCGTCATCAACGAGCTGCAGTTCGCCGAGCGACTCACGGCGGGCAACGACACCCTGACCCTCACGATGTGCGTGAACTACGGCGGCCGCAACGAGATCACCGACGCGGTGCGGTCGATCGCCGACGACGTGGCATCCGGGCGCCTGAGGCCATCGGCCGTATCCGAGAAGCTCATCGCGAAGCGCCTGTACGTGCCCGACCTGCCCGACGTCGACCTCTTCGTGCGCAGCTCGGGGGAGCAGCGCACGTCGAACTTCCTGCTGTGGCAGTCGGCCTATGCCGAGATGGTGTTCCTCGACACGCTCTGGCCCGACTTCTCCCGGGTCGACCTCTGGGAGGCGATCGAGCTCTACGCCGGGCGGAACCGTCGCTTCGGCGGGGCGATCGACACTCCCACCGCCTCGGCGTAGTCGCACAGCCACTGCTCCGTCACCAGCGGGCTCCGAAGTCGGACGATCTCGAGCGCCGGGTTCGCGGCCGCCGCGGCGTGCACCATCGCCGGCAGGCCGGAATGGGTGCGCCATGCCCACCGGATGATGTGGTCGGGGTCGGTCACGATCGTGCGCAGCGGTGGCTCGATGTTGCCGTTCCAGAGTTCGATGCGCCGGATGCGCCGTGCGAGCGTTCGACGGATGACGCGTCGCATCACGAGCGGCCGTGGGTAGTCGAGCCAGACGAGTGCGTCTGCGGCGGCGGCGAGGCGCCCGCGGACCGACGTGTACTGCCACTCGGTGACCCATGAGCGCCGCGCGATGAGCGCGTCGACGTCATGCTCGAAGTCGGGCCGCGGCGTCCAGTCGGCGCCGTGGAACAGCCCGTCGATCTCGACGTGGGGCAGGCCGCCGACCTCCGCGATCCGCGCCGCGAGGGTCGACTTGCCCGACCCGCTCGTGCCCGCGACGAGGATGCGTCGGGGCGGCGGTGTCGACCTGGGCGGCGGCTCGGGGGTGGGCATCGTCCGAGCGTAGCTGCCCACGCGGCATCCGGTCAGCGCGTGGATCGGGTCGCGCGCACCTGGTCGTGCAGCAACCGGGCCGCGTGGCCGAGGGCCTGCTCGGCGCCCGGTTGCCGCCGCGCCGGAACCGACGACTCGCTCAGCACTGCGATGGCGAACGCGCTGCCGTCGGCGTGCTCGAGCACCCCGACCTCGTGCCTGAGGTGGAGGAACGTGCCGGTCTTCGAGAACCACTCGGCGTCGTCGGACTCGAGGTCGGGTGCGAGGCGATGCCGCATGAGGTTCATGCCGAGCAGGCGTCGCATCGGCTCGCGTTCGCCGGCGAGCTCGGGGTCGGTCCAGAGCCGCTCGAGCAGGTCGACGAGGGCTCGTGAGGTGCCGGCGTTGGCGTGCGTGACGTCGAGCTGGGGGATCAGGTGCCCGCCGCCGCGCGTCGACGCCTGGATCGCGAGGGCGAGCGCCTGCGGCAGTTCGTCGGGCGTGAGGCGGCTCGCGAGCGTCTCGTGGAGCTCGCGGATGGAGTGCCGCACGGTGAGCTCCGTGATGCCGAGGCCGCGCAGCTGGTCGGTGACCCGAGCGGGCGGGCACCGCTCGAAGAGGGCGTCGGCGGCGGTGTCGTCGCTCACGCACACCGCGAGGTACAGCAGGTCCTCGATGGAGACGCGTGCCGGATGCTCGAACCTGCAGAGGCCGGTCAGCCCCGGCGTGCGCTCGGACGGGTGGAGGTCGACCTGCGATGCGAGGTCGATCGAGCCGTTCGCCGCCTCGCGCAGCACGGCGATGGCGAGCGGCAGCTTCACGACCGACGCGAGGGGGTATGCGGCATCCGGATCGATCGCGAGCTCGCGACCGGTGTCGAGGTCGCGCACGGTGATCGATGCGACGAGCCCGGCCTCCGCGAGCTCCCGCGTCGCCTCGCGGAGTACGAGGCGGTCAGTGCGCATGAGGTTGCTCGATGGTGGTGGCGGTGCCGGCCGTGGTCGTCGTGCCGAGCAACTCGGGCAGCAGCGGCCGGGTCGCGTCCAGGAACCGCTCGGCGAGACCGGCGTCGCGGTGCACGAGGGCGTAGCCGCGCAGCAGGTGCAGGTCGCCGAGCGGATGCCACGCGAGGTCGGCCTCGTTCGCCTCGGCGCGGGTGCAGAGCACGAGGTCGCCGTCGGCGATCGCGCGGGCGATGGCGGCGACGAGTGAGGTGGCGAGTCGGAGGTGGCCGGGTGCGAGCCCCGCGCCGTTGCGCACGCGTTCGAGTCGATCGCGCACGTTGGGCACGTCGTCCTCGGGCTGGAGCCAGAGCCGACGCCGCTCGGGCGTGCCCCGTCGCGGCCGCAGCTCCGCGAGGTAGAACGGTTCCTCGTCGCCGCTGCCGTCGTTGCGACCGGCATCGCCGGCGAATCCCACGCCGAGCGGGGTCGACCAGACCGCGCGGTCGGGTTCGACGTGCTGCAGCGCGAGCTGGGCGCGCCCGGCGCTCATCCACTCGGCTCGCTCACGTGGCACCCCCTCGAGCAGCTCGACGGTCAGCGACCCATCGGCAGCCGCGGCGCAGAGCCGCGCGGCCGGCGCGGGGGAGAGGTGGCGGGGCACGGCGAGGGTGATGGGCAGGGAGCGCGCGTGCTCGGCGTCGTCGCCGAACTCCTGCGCCGCCACGACGAGCCGGGTCGCGCCCGGCAGCACGCTGCGCCCGAACGCGGTGAGTGCGACGCGGCGCGACGAGCGCTCGAAGAGGCGACCGCCGAGGTGCGCTTCGAGGGCGGCGATGCGCCGGCTCGCCACGGACTGCGTCACGCCGGCCCCGACGGCACCGGCCGTGAAGCTCTCGTGCTCGGCCACCGA
>NZ_JBFUCL010000073.1:0-12976 GCF_056405255.1 Agromyces sp. P1_H4
GCGCTAGCCCCTCCACGAGGTCGGCGCGTCGGGGCTACACTCGGCGGCATGAGCTTCCTCTACGAGGAGAAAGCCTCATCCTCGCCCTTCGTCGACGTGGTCTGGCACACCGTCGACACGAGCGACGGCACCTACCTCGCGGCCGCCGACGCGTGCTGGGACCTCATCTTCACGCGCCATGCGACCGGCTCGCGGGTCCTCATCAGCGGCCCATCGTCACGGCCGACCGTCGTGCCCTACCGCGCCGGCAACCGCAACGTGGGCGTGCGCTTCACGCGCGGCACGTACTTCACCCACGTGGAGCCGCACTCGATGTGCGATCGCACCGTGCCGCTCAGCGTGCCCGACCCCGCCCACTTCGAACTCGCGGGACGCACCTGGCCCATCCCCGACTACCACGCGGTCGACGACCTCCTCGACGCCTTCGACCGGCAGGGCCTGCTGGCACATGACGCCGTCATCGAGGCCGCCCTGCACGAGCGCGCCCCGGCGTCGGTGTCCCCGCGCACCGTCGAACGGCACTTCTCCCGCATCACCGGTTGCAGCCGGCGACAGGTGCGCCAGATCGACCGGGCTCGCGAGGCGGCCGCACGGCTGCGCACCGGCGAGGCGATCGCGGATGTCGCGTACGAACTCGGCTACGCCGACCAGTCGCACCTCACCCGCGACGTCAAGCGACTGACCGGATACACGCCGGCGCAATCGCAGCACCGCGACGAGCCGGTGTGAGCCGCGCCGCGGATCGGTGTCGTTCCGGTTCAAGACGGYGGCCGCGGCATCCGCTTCACTCATCCCGTCGCGCCRCCCGCGCGACAGCACGAGGGAGGGACTCGCCATGGAAGTCACGCCGTACACGATCGCGATCTCGGACGCCGAGCTCGCCGACCTGCACTCGCGCCTGGAGCGCACCCGCTGGCCCGCAGCCCTCACCGAGGGCTGGGAACGCGGAACGCCCGTGCCGTACGCCCGCCGGCTCGCCGAGTCCTGGCGGACCGGCTACGACTGGCGGGCCGCGGAGGCTCGCCTGAACCGCCTGCCCCAGTTCCTCGTCGAGGTCGACGGTCAGCCCATCCACGGCCTGCACGTGCGGTCGACGGATGACGCGGCCGTGCCACTCCTCCTCGTGCACGGCTACCCGTCGTCGTTCGTCGAGTTCGCCCGCATCGCGCCGGTACTCGCCGAGCGACCGGACGTGACGGCGGGCGTCGGTCCCGCGCCGGCGTTCCACGTCGTCGCGCCGTCGATCCCGGGCTTCGGGTTCTCGACGCCCCTCACCAGCCACGGCTGGGACATCGCCCGCACCGCGCGCGCATTCGACGACCTCATGGAAGCGCTCGGCTACGACCGCTACGTCGTGTTCGGCGAGGACGTCGGCGCCGGCATCGCCGAGCAGCTCTGCCTCGACGCCGGCGAGCACGTGCTCGGGCTGATCGCAGCGACCGATCCCGGCGCGATCGCGACCCAGTACACGCCGCCCACCGATCACCTCACCGCCGCGGAGCGCGAGCACCACGAGCGCCTGAAGGACGCGCGCTCCGAGGACTTCGGCTACCTGGCCCTGCAGACGACCCGGCCGCTCAGCGTCGCGTACGGGCTCACCGACTCCCCCATCGCCCAGGCGACGTGGATCGCGGAGAAGTTCCAGGAGTGGACCGACCCCGCCCGCGACCTGCCCGAGGACGCCGTCGACCTCGACGACCTGCTCACGCTGATCAGCGTCGCCTGGTTCGGCCGGGGCGGCGACGGGGCCGCGAACGTGCTCTACGAGACCGCGCACGCACAGGTCGCGTGGGGGCGCAGCCACGACCGCCCGCAGGGCATCGCCGCGTTCGGCGACGAACCGCTCATGCGCCGCATCCTCGACCCCGAGGGGCATCTCGCGTTCTGGAGCGAGCATCGGCACGGCGGCCATTTCCCGGCGATGGAGGCGCCCGACGACCTCGTCGGCGACATCCGGAGCTACTTCGCGCGGCTGCTCACGGTGTGAGGAAGGCCCCAGGCTCACGGATGCCGCGTCGGCTCCTGCTCGGCGCGACCGGCGGGCTCGAGCTGGAACGTCGAGTGGGCCACGTCGAAGTGCTCGGAGAGGCATCCGCCGAGCTCGTCGAGCAGCGCACCCGCGCGACCCGACTCGAACACGTCGGCGTCGACCTCCACATGGGCGCTGAACACCGGCGACCCCGAGGTGATCTGCCAGACGTGCACGTCGTGTACGGCCACCACGCCCGGCGTGCCGAGCAGGTGCTCGCGGATCTCGGCGACGTCGGTGTCGGCGGGGGCCGACTCGAAGAGCACGTGCATGACGTCGCGGAGCAGCATGAGCGCGCGCGGCACGATGAGCACGGCGATCGCCATCGACGCGATCGGGTCGGCAGCGTCGAACCCGGTCGTGAGGATGACGACGGCCGCGACGATGACGAGCCCTGACCCGATGAGGTCGCCGAGCACCTCGAGGTAGGCGCCGCGCACGTTGATCGAGTCCTTCGCCCGAGCCCGCAGCACGAGCATGGCGGCGAGGTTCGCGAGCAGCCCCAGCACGGCGACGACGAGCATCACCCCGCCGCGCACCTCGTGCGCCTCCCCCTCGGCGCCCGACACGAGCCGCCCGATCGCCGAGACCAGCACGGTCACGGCCACGACGATGAGGATGACGCCGTTCACGAGGGCACCGAGCACCTCGGCCCGGCGGTATCCGTACGTCTGCCGGTCGGTCGCGGGGCGCGCGGCGACCATCGCCGCCACGAGCGCGACCACGAGGCCGATGAGGTCGCTCGCCATGTGGCCGGCGTCGGCGAGCAGCGAGAGCGAGCCGCTGAGCACGCCGCCCACCACCTGCACGACGAGGAACGCGCCGATGATCGCGATCGCCACCAGCAGCCTGGTGCGGTTCGCRGTCGCCCCGTGGGCGTGCGCGTGGTCGTGGGAGTGTGCCATCACCTCAAGGGTAGGCGCGGATGCCGCGTGCGGCCCCTGATGGGAATGAGTCCCCTTCTCAGCCGAGCCCGGCTCAGCCGAGCCCGGCTCAGCCGAGCCCGGTGCGGAACCCCTCCCGCCAGCTCGGATACCGCGGCTCCCATCCGAGCTCGCGCTTGGCCTTGGCGTTCGACGAACCCCGGACCTCGGTCATCATCGAGACGCCGTGCTCGCCGATGAGTGCGCGGGCCACCAGTGCGGGGACGTGCAGGGGCGGCCTGGCGCCGGTGATCCGGGCGAGCTCCGGCAGCCACTCGGAGACCGGCGCCGGGTCGTCGTCCACGATGTTGTAGATGCCCGGGGCGCCGCGAGTGACGGCGAGCGCGGTGGCGGATGCCGCATCCTCGACGTGCAGGAACGACCAGACGCCCGTGCCACCGCCGACGAGCGGCAACTTGCGGGCACGGACCATCTCCAGCATCGCGCCGCCCCGGCCGATGGCGTTGCCCGGGCCGTACAGGTTGCCATAGCGGAGCACGAGCCCCGCGGCATCCGTCGTCGCCCGCTCGACGTGCCGGATCGCCGCGATCGACTGCCGTGACGCGGCGGTCGGCGCCGGGTCGAGCGGGTCCTCCTCGGTCTTGACCGGACCGCCGGTGCGTGCGTTCGGCCAGCCTGCGTAGCTCTGCGCGATGAACCGGTCGACGCCGGCCTCGCGTGCGGCGGCGAGCAGGTGGTCGGTGCCGACGGTGCGCAGCGCGTTGGTCGCGGCGAACTCGTCGTCGAAGTGCTTGACGTCGCCCGCCAGGGCGCTGAGCCCGGTGAGCTCGTGCACGATCACGTCGGGGTGCGCCGCGAGCACGGCGGTGCGCACGGATGCCGCGTCGAGGGCGTCCATGGTCACCCCCGTCGCCCCAGCCGCGTCGATACCCGCGAGGCGCTCGGGTGTCCGCGAGGTGCCGACGACGTCGTGCCCCTCGGCCACGAGCAGCGGCACCAACCTCGATCCGATGGCGCCGGTGGCGCCGGCGATGAAGACTCGCATGTGCTTCCCTTCCTGTCACCCCCTCCGACGGATCGGCCACCCGGTCTGTGACCGGCGCACGCCGATTCGCGTGGGAACAGAAGGAATGGGCTGTGCCATGCTCGGGTCATGGCCTCCTCGACCGCGGAGCTCGGCGAGCTCCGGCCCCTCATGTTCTCGATCGCGTATCGCATGCTCGGCAGCGTGTCGGACGCCGAGGATGTCGTGCAGGAGGCGTCCCTGCGCCTGCACGAGCGGTCACGGTCGGGGGAGCCGATCGAGCGCCCCGAGGCGTTCGCGTCCACCGTCGCGACGCGGCTCGCGATCGACGCGCTTCGTTCCGCGCGCCGCCGTCACGAGGTGTACCTGGGCACCTGGCTTCCTGAACCGCTGCCCGATGACGACCAGGATCCCGCGCATCGCGTCGAGCGCGACGAGACGCTCTCGTTCGCCTTCCTCGCGGTGCTCGAGCGGCTCGGACCGGTCGAGCGCGCCGTGTTCCTGCTGCGCGAGGTGTTCGTGATGGACTACGCCGACATCGCCGCGATCGTCGAACGCGACGAGGCCGCGTGCCGGCAGATCCTGCACCGCGCCCGGGCGCGCATCGCCGACGGCCGGCCACGCTCGAAGACGGATGCCGCTCGCGACGCGGCACTCCTCGACACGTTCTTCGCGGCGCTCGACGCGGGCGACGTCGACGCGCTCGCGAGCGTCCTCGCCGACGACGTGGCGTTCTACGCCGATGGCGGCGGAAAGGCGCCCGCGGTGCGGCATCCGCTGCACGGCAACGTCACCGTGGCACGGTTCCTGGCCGGGCTCGTGCGTCGCGGCGTGGGCATGCGGGTGCGCATGGAGCGCACGTCGATGAACGGCGACCCCGCCCTGCGGGTGAGCGGCCCCGACGGCGCCACGCTGAGCCTGCTCATGGTGCACATCGAAAATGGCCGGATCTCGGTGGTGGGCAACCAGCTCAATCCCGACAAGCTCCGCCACCTCGGCCCCGTCGGCGACCTGAACGCGCTCGTCTCGGGCGATCACTAGGTCGGGACCGATTCTCACCGGAGCAGCGGCTCAGGACGCGCTACCTTGGGGGCACCGCAACGGAGAGGAGAGCCCGATGGGCAAGGTGGTCATGTACAGCTCGGTGTCGATCGACGGCTTCATCGCCGACGAGCACGACCAGCCCGGGCCCCTGTTCGACTGGTTGGTCAGCGGTGACGTGCCGTTGGACGAGAGCGGCGTGCTGAAGGTGTCGCAGGCGTCCTACGACTACACCCGGTCGTACTGGGACCAGATCGGGGTGACCGTCGCCGGCCGCCACGTCTTCGACCTGACGGACGGCTGGGACGGGAAGCCTCCGAGCGGGATCGACCACGTGGTCGTCGTGACGCACCGGCCTCCGCCCGAGGGTTGGGACCCCGAAGCGCCGTTCCACTTCGTCGACGGCGTCGAAGCAGCCGTGGCCAAGGCGAAGGAGCTTGCGGGTGAACGCATGGTCGAGGTCGCCGCCGGCGAGCTCGGTGGCCAGGCACTTGTCGCGGGCCTGGTCGACGAGGTGCGCATGGACGTCGTACCCGTCGTGTTCGGGTCCGGCAAGCGCTACTTCGGGTCGGTCGACGCGCAGCACCTGCTGGAGGATCCAGACGCGGTGATCCAGGGCGAGCGGGTGCTCCACCTGCGATTCCAGGTGCGTCGCTGACCGAGCGGAGACCGATGCCCGCCGCCCACCGTCCCGGTCTCCGGGTCGACTCGACACTCACGATCCCCGAGTCCGAGCTGACCTGGCGGTTCTCCAGGTCCTCCGGTCCCGGCGGGCAGGGTGTGAACACGGCCGACTCCCGAGCAGAGCTCGTGTGGGATGTCGCGGGCTCGGCGACCCTCGCTCCGTACCAGCGGGAGCGGCTCCTCGAGCGCCTGAGCGGCCGGCTCGTCGACGGCGTGCTGACGGTCACGGCCTCCGAGCATCGCGCGCAATTGCGCAACCGGGACGCCGCGCGCGCTCGCCTCGCCGCCGTCGTGGCCGAGGCGCTGCGACCACCGCCACCGTCGCGACGCCCGACGCGTCCGAGTCGCGGCGCGAAGGAACGGCGCTTGGACGCCAAGAAGCGGCGCACCGACGTCAAGCGACTTCGCCGCCCACCTCACGACTGACCGGCGAGGCGGCATCTCCCGCTTCTGAACCGATCCGGGCGAGATTGTTGATCAATCTTCGCGCGCACCGTAGGTTCCTAAGTAGCCGCAGCGGGACAGCGTTGTCCCCGCCGCGGAAAGCGCTCTCCTCGAACGGAAGGACCTCAGTGAAATCCAGAGTTCTCGCCATCGCAGGCACGGTGGCCATCGCCGTACCCCTGGCACTCGGCACGGCGGGTGCAGCCAGCGCGGCCCCGACCGACAACCCGCCGGTAACCCTCGTCGACGACACCACTGCCCCGATCTACGACTACGCCGACGCCATCCGCGAGACGGTATGGGTCGACGCCCCCGACCTCGACGGCGATGGTGTCGACGAGCGGATCGCCACCGACATCATCCGGCCCCGGGAACTGGACGGCAACGCCCGCGTCCCGATCATCATGGACGCGAGCCCCTACTACCTGAGCTCCGGGCGAGGGAACGAGGCTGAGCGCAAGGAGTACGACGCGGCCGGCAACCTCGTCAAGTTCCCGCTGTACTACGACAACTACTTCGTGCCGCGCGGCTACGCCTACGTCGCCGTCGACATGGCCGGCACCGCCCGTTCGACCGGTTGCACCGACGAAGGAGGCCGCTCCGACATCGAGTCGGTCAAGGCCGTCGTGGAGTGGCTGGACGGCCAGGGCGTCGCGTACGACGCGAGCGGCACGGTGGTCGAGGCGGACTGGAGCAACGGCAAGACCGGCATGATCGGCAAGTCCTACGACGGGACCCTCGCCAACGGCGTCGCCGCCACCGGTGTCGACGGCTTGAAGACGATCGTGCCGATCAGCGCCATCAGCTCCTGGTACGACTACAACCGCTGGCAGGGCGCAGTGAAGTCCAACAACTACCCGAGCAGCCTGTCCCGGTCCGTCGCATCCAATCGGACCATCGAGACCGACTGCTCGGCGCGGCTGAACTGGATGAACGCCAACGACGGCGATGAGACCGGTGCCTACACCGACTTCTGGGCCGAGCGCGACTACCGGGCGGGCACCTCCTACGACGTGTCCAAGGTCAAGGCCAGCGTCTTCATCGTGCACGGACTGCAGGACACGAACGTCAAGACGATGAACGCCTCGAAGTGGTGGGACGGCCTCGGCCAGCAGGGGGTCCTCCGCAAGATGTGGCTCACCCGCCTCGGGCACGTGGACCCCTTCGACTCTGAGCGCGCCCTCTGGGTCGACACGCTCCACCGATGGTTCGACCACGAGCTCATGGACATCGACAACGGCATCGACCGTGAGCCCGCCGTCAGCGTCGAGACCGCACCGAACCAGTGGGAGCAGTCGCCGACCTGGCCGATCTCCTCGGCCCGGACCCAGACGCTGAACCTGCACGCCGACGGCACGCTGATGCTGGGCAGGCAGGACCGTTCCACGGCCAGCTACGTCAACTCCACGTCGCTGAGCGAGGCGAACGCGGTCAAGATCGGCGACAACGCCAACCGTCTGCAGTTCCTCACCGGCACGACCAAGCACGACGTCCGGATCTCGGGCACGCCGACGCTCGACCTCGACGTCACGCACGGCGCCCCGGTCGGGCAGGTGTCGGTCATGCTCGTCGACTACGGCGTGATGGACCGCGTCAGCACTTCCGGCGACGGCGCGCAGACCCTGGGCACGGAGTCCTGCTGGGGACCGGCKACGGCAACCGACGACGCCTGCTACTTCGACGTCGCCAAGCGCCTCTCGAGCACCGAGCTGCAAGTGCTGGCCCGGGGCTGGGCTCGCCTGGACGGGGCCGGCAACCACAAGGTCACCGTCGAACTGGCCGCCAACGACGTCGTCGTGCCGGCAGGCCACCAGCTCGGCGTGGTGATCAGCGGCAGCCGCAACGGCGTCCTGGCGGTCGACACCGCAGCGACGACCTACACGGTCGACCTCAGCGGCTCGAAGCTCAACCTCCCCGTCTCGGGTCCGATGGCGGGCTTCGGCCCGGGTCACCTGACCGCGAAGGACACCGAGAACCTGAGCCCGGGAACGCTGGCCAACCTCGACGAAACGGTGTGGCCCGGCAACTGACCCGAGCCCGAGGCGCCGGCCACCACGGCGGTCGCCTCCGCCAGCGAGCTCAGCGGGATTCGGATGATTCCGGATGCCGCTGGGCTCGCGCTCTGTCGATCAGGCTGTCACCCGCCCACTCGAGGCGCCGCGCCGCCCTCGTCGTCGCTGCGTAGCGCGTGGATCATGCTCCGCAGCATCGCGGATGCAGCGGACTGCTCGTCCTGCGTCATGCCGCTGAGCATCCTGACCTCGACGGACCGAACCGCAGCGGATGCCTGCTCGAGGCTCCGTCGCCCGCGTGCCGTGAGCTGCGTAGGAAGGACCTTGCCCACCCGAGCCTCCACCGGTCGGGTGACATATCCGTCCCGTTCCAGGGCCTGGAGGAGCACGTTCATCGATTGCCGCGTCACGAACGCGCCTCGCGCGAGTTCCGAGTTGGACAGGCCCGGGCGCTGCGCGAGCAGTTCGAGGCAGGAGTAGTGCGTCACGGTCATGCCGAGCGGGCGCAGGACCGCCTCCATGGCAGCGCGGAGGGCGCTCGAGGCCTCTTTCAGCAGATAGCCCAGCGAGGTCTCCAGGTCGACGCCGTTTCGACTCATGTCAGTATTCTGACATAGTCTACGAATGTCAGATAACTGACACCGATCGCAAGGAGCGACACCATGCCCGTCACCGGCCCAGACTTCATCTCCCTCCAGGCTCGCGACCTCGCCGCATCGCAGGCGTTCTACGAGCAGTACCTGGGCCTCGTCCGTTCACCCGTGGGCCCTCCCCACGCGGTCGTCTTCAAGACGACCCCGATCGCGTTCGCTCTCCGGGAGCTCGTTCCCGGCACCGATCTCGCGTCGGTTGCCCAGCCCGGTATCGGCGTCGCGATCTGGCTCCACGCGACCGGCGTCCAGGCCATCCACGATGCGCTCGTCGCCGACGGGCACACGATCGTCGCGGGACCCGTCGACGGCCCATTCGGCCGCACCTTCACCTTCGCCGACCCCGACGGCTACCACGTGACCCTCCACGATCGCGCCTGATTCACCCGTCCCCGCCGACGGCACGTCCTGGCTCGAAGCAGGCGTCAGTCGTCGGTGTCGGTCCAGGACGCGATGTCCACGCCGTGGTTGTCGGGCGACGCGAGCGTCCACCACGAGGGGGCGTGGGAATCGTCGACGAGTCGTCCGCCGGCGGCCAGTGCGGCATCCACCCGCACCTGGGCCCGGTCGGCCGGCACGAAGACGTCGAGATGCGTGCGGCCTCTGCCCCGAGCGTCGCCGCTGATCGGGTTGAAGGCCAGCTGCGGTCCGCAGCGCATCGGGTCGACGGCATCCGTGTCTCCGAACTCCTCGTAGCCCAGCGCGGCGATGAAGAACGGTCGGACGTCGGCCTCGGACTGCTGGGCGACGTAGATGCCGATCGACTGCGCCATCGAGGGATCAGGCGTCAGCATCAGTTCGGCGGCTGCGCGGGACACGGCAGCAGCGAAATCCGGTGCGACCGCGGAGATTCCCTCCGGGCCGCGGTACGGAATGCGAACCACGACGCCCTCTGGGCGGAGGTCCACGTCTGGCTGCACGCCGAATCGCTCGGCGGCGGCGACGACCGGGGCCACGAGGCCGGCCGCGTGGCCCAGGGAGCTCGCCCTGAAGACCGCCTGCGGCCCGGTTCCCGTGACTCGCCAGTCGGAGACGCCCGGTGCTCGGTGGAACTCGGCGGCGGAGATCCAGTCGGCTCCGCCCGTCGCTTCGGCCATCTGGGACTCCATTCCCGAGCTGTCGAGGCTCGGCGCGCCTCAGCCGACCGCCTTGCGGACGAGCTGCGTGATCTGCTGCTCCACTGCCGGCGTCCAGCTGCGGATCGCGTAGCCGATGGGCCACAGGTCGCCGTCGTCGAGTCGCGCGCGGTCCTCGAAGCCGATGGTCGCGTAGCGGGTCTTGAACTTGGCCGCGGCCTGGATGAAGACGACGATCTTGCCCTCGGCGTTCGCGAACCCGGGCATGCCGTAGTACGTCTTCGGCACGAGGTCGGGCGCGACCTCGGTCACGACCTTGTAGAGGCCCTCGGCGAGCACCTTGTCGTCGGGCTCCATCTCCGCGATCGCATCGCGCACGGCCTTGTCGCCCGCCTCACGGTTCTTGCCGGCCTTCTCCTGCTCGCGCAGCTCCTWGGCGCGCTGCTTGACCGCATCGCGCTCCTCGGCGGTCAGCCCTCCGGACGTGTCGCTCTTGGCCATCGTGGTGTTCCCTTCGCGGATCCTGCTCGTCTGCGACCCTGCATCGGGGCCGTCGAACTCAGGCTAGCGAGCCGCGATCTTCGGGCGCTTCTCCGAAACTGCTCCGATCCGGATGCCGCCGCGTGCACGCCGTGCGTCGCGCCAGGGCTCAGCCGTCGAGTCGGGCCGCGATGCGCTCGAGCTCGGGCAGCAGCTCCACGAACGCCAGCGCGCGGTGGCTCCGCGCGTCCTTCTCCGCGGGCTGCAGTTCGGCGGCGGTGATCTCGAGGCCCTCGGGCTCGAAGATCGGGTCGTAGCCGAATCCGTGCGAGCCGCGCGCCTCGTAGGCCAGGCTGCCGCGCCAGGAGCCCTCGGCGACGAACTCGTGCCCGCCGGCCAGCACCGAGTCGGGCACGACCAGCGCGATGGTGCAGTGGAACTCGGCGCCGCGGTTCGGTCGGCGCACGTCGGCGAGCTGCCCGAGCAGCAGCTGCACGTTGGCCTCGTCGCCGGCGGCCTCGCCCGCCCAGCGCGCCGAGAAGATCCCGGGGGCGCCGCCGAGCACGTCCACCATGATGCCCGAGTCGTCGGCGAGCGCGATCCGGCCGGTGTGCTCCGCGGCCGTGCGCGCCTTGATGAAGGCGTTCTCGGCGAACGTCAGGCCGTCCTCGACGGGTTCGGGGCCGTCGTACGGCAGCACGACCGCCTCCGGCATCCGCTCGCCGATGATGCGCTGGAACTCGCGCACCTTCTTCGCATTGTGCGTGGCGAGCACGAACTCGAGGCTCATGCGCGGGCCGCCTCCTCGCCGGCGGCGAGCGCGGCCAGCTGCAGCCTCGTGAGTTCCGCCGTGCCCGAGAGGGCGAGGTCGAGGAGGGCGTCGAGTTCGCGACGATCGAACGGCGCGCCCTCGGCGGTGCCCTGCACCTCGACGAACAGCCCCCGACCGGTGGCGACGACGTTCATGTCGGTCTCGGCGCGAACGTCCTCGACGTAGGCGAGGTCGAGCATCGGCGTGCCGTCGATGATGCCGACCGACACGGCCGAGACGGTGTCGATGAGCGGCTTCGCCTTCTGCCCGATGAACTTCTGGGTGCGGGCCCATTCGATGGCGTCGGCGAGCGCGAGGTAGGCGCCGGTGATCGCGGCCGTGCGGGTGCCGCCGTCGGCCTGCAGCACGTCGCAGTCGATCTGGATGGTGTTCTCGCCGAGGCCCTTCGTGTCGACGACGGCACGCAGGCTCCGGCCGATGAGCCGGCTGATCTCGTGCGTGCGACCGCCGATGCGGCCCTTCACCGACTCGCGGTCGTTCCGCGTGTTGGTCGCCCGTGGCAGCATCGCGTACTCGGCGGTGACCCAGCCGCGGCCCTTGCCGTTCATCCAGCGCGGCACGCCGTTCGTGAACGACGCCGTGCAGAGCACCTTCGTCTCACCGAACGAGACCAGCGCGCTGCCCTCGGCATGCGCGCTCCAGCCGCGTTCGAAGGTCACCTTCCGCAGCTCGTCGGCGGCACGGCCGTCGGTGCGAACCAGGTTCGCCTGGGGGTCGGATGCCTCGGTCATGCGTTCTCCTGTCGAAGCCATGCGGGGTGGGGAAGGGTGAGGGCGCCCGTCTCGACGAGCTCGACGCTCGGGATCTCGGGGGCGATCAGGCGGTGCGCGAGGTCGAGGAACGCGCTCGTGGAGCCGCCCGTCGCCTCGTAGCGGTAGGTCGGCGGCAGCGCCGATCGACGCTCCATGCCGTTCGACACGAGCACCCGGTACACGTCGTTCGCCGTCTCGACGTCGCTCGAGACGAGGGCGACCTGCTCCCCCATCACGTACGAGATGGCGCCCTTCAGGAACGGGTAGTGGGTGCAGCCGAGCACGAGCGTGTCGACGTTGGCGTCGCGAAGGGGCGCGAGGTACTCCTCGGCGACGGCCAGCAGTTCGTCGCCGCTCGTCACGCCCGCCTCGACGAACTCGACGAACCGGGGGCACGCCGCGGAGAACAGCTCGAGGTGCGGGGCCGCGGCGAACGCGTCGTCGTACGCGCGCGACTGCACCGTGCCGACCGTGCCGATCACGCCCACGCGACCGTTGCGGGTGGTGGCCACCGCCCGGCGCACTGCCGGCTGGATCACCTCGACGACCGGCACGTCGTAGCGTTCGCGGGCATCGCGGAGCATCGCCGACGACGCGGTGTTGCAGGCGATCACGAGCATCTTCACGCCCTGCGCCACGAGGTCGTCGAGCACGGCGAGCGCATAGCCGCGCACGTCGGCGATCTTCTTCGGGCCGTACGGCGAGTGCTCGAGGTCGCCGATGTAGACGATCGACTCGTGCGGCAGCTGGTCCTTCACGGCACGGGCGACCGTGAGACCGCCGACGCCGGAGTCGAAGATCCCGATCGGTGCATCCGTCACGGTCCTCAAGCTTAGGCGAGCGTCGCGTGGCACCGGCCCGCCCGCGGCCGACCAGTAGGCTGACCGTGTGACCGGGTCAGCTGCGCTCTTCACCGACCGTTACGAGCTCACGATGGTGGATGCCGCACTGCGAGACGGCACGGCGCACCGCGAGAGCCTGTTCGAGGCGTTCGCGCGCCGCCTGCCCGACGGGCGCCGCTACGGCGTCGTCGCCGGCACGGGGCGGCTCCTGGAGCTCGTGCAGCGG
>NZ_JBFUCL010000074.1:0-12916 GCF_056405255.1 Agromyces sp. P1_H4
GGGCCACGCCGCTCTCGCTCTCCGCCGCCGACCACGTGATCGTCACCACGCTGCTGCGGCCCGACGAGGCGGTCGCGACGATCGCGGCCCTCTCGGGCGAGGAGCTCGCGCGCTTCGCCGTCCCGATCGACGCCGAACCCGACGACGCACGATCGGATGCCGCGGTCGCGCTCGATGCGCTCGGCCTCGCGCTCGCACGGGCACTGGCCCGGGCGGAGCGGGCGCAGCATCCGATCGCCGATATCACCGTGCTCGTCGAGGGCGCGGTCGCCGGCGCACCGCCCGTCGTGATCACCGACGCCCGCCTCGGCGCCGAACCGGTCGACGTGCTCGGCGAGCTGCGCGCCCGCACGCCGGCGCTCGTGGCGATGGAGTCGCGCCTGCTCCTGCCGCTCAGCGTCGAGCCGGCCGCGGTCGCCGCGGCTGCCGCCGAATACGCCGAACTACCGGGCGTGCACGACGTGCTCTACCTCGAGGGCGACACCGGCGTGACGGCCGCCGCCGTCTCGGGCGGACGCGCCTTGGTCGGCGCGCACGGGCTCGCCGCCTCGTTCGGCCACCTGCCGGTGGTGCAGGGCGGCGTACGCTGCGAGTGCGGGCAGCGCGGATGCCTCGCCACGGTGGCGGCGCCGGGCATCGTGCTCGAACGGGCTGGCCTCGACGCCTTCGCCGCGAAGCACGGTCACACCGCCGCCCTCGAGGAGCTCGCCRCCCGCATCGCCGCGGGGGAGGACCGCGCGCGCTGGTCGTGGCTCGACGCGGCGCTCTGGATCGGCCGGGCACTGCAGCTCGTGGTGCCGACCCTCGACCCGGCGATCGTCGTCGTCGGCGGGTACTGGTCGCAGTTCATCGGCGACATCGACACCGCCTACCGCTCGAACCGCCCGACCATCGGGGGTGGCGCGCTCGAGCCGATCCCCAGCATCATCGCCGCGCGGGTCGGGCCCGACGCGGGGTTCCTCGGAGCGCGCCGTCGCGCCCGCGACCGCCTCATCGCACAACCTCTCCTGCTCGCCGGCTGACGCGGTACTCCCGTCGTCGGCCGACGCGGGGGAATGATTCCCCGGCCGGCACGCTTGCACCACTCATGAGTGCGACCGACGCCGGGCCGGTGCCCGTCGGGTTCGTCGATCCCCAGCACGGGATCGACGCGGTGCTGCGCCGCCTGCACTGGAGCGTCCGCGAGTTCGGGCACGAGGTGCTCGACGCGGGCTCGGTGCGGCACGACGGCGGCCGCGGCATCCGATTCCACTACGTCGCGACCGGTGCCGTGGAGCTCCGCCGCACCGGCGTCGAACCGCTCCGCATGCAGGCCGGTGACTTCGTGCTGCTCCCGCACGGCGGCGGCGTCGACGTGCACGCCGAACGGGAGACGCGGCTGCTCAGCGGGGCGCTCGCCCTCGAGGGCGCCGACGCCATCGACCCTCGGGTGATGCCCGAGGTGCTGTTCACGTGCGGGTTCCGCGTCGACGAGCCGATCTTCGCCTCCCTCCTCGAGACGATGCACCGCGAGGCGTCGGCCGACCGCCCCGGCAGCGGCTCGGTGATCGAGCGGCTGGCCGACGTCGTGGCCTCCGCCGCCGTGCGCATCTGGCTGGAACGCGGCTGCGGCGACGCCCGGGACTGGCTCGCCGCGCCGGCCGACCCGCATCTCGGCCGGGCGATCGCGGCGATCCATGACGACCCCGGCTCGCCGTGGACGGTCGAGTCGCTGGCACGGCTCGCACGCGCCTCCCGTTCGCAGTTCGCGGAGCAGTTCCGCGACGCGGTCGGCGACACCCCGGCGCGCTACCTCACCCGGGTGCGCATGGAGCACGCCGAGCGGATGCTGCGTGCCGGCGTTCCGGTGACCGACATCGCGTACCGGCTGGGCTACGAGAGCGACGCGGGGTTCAGCCGTGCGTTCCGACGCCACGCGGGCATTGCGCCGAGCCGGTGGCGTCGCGGCGCCGTGGCGACGGTCGCCTAGGCCCGCGCCGAACCGAGGTCCTGGCGGCGCACGATCTCGGCGATCCAGATCGGCGCGAACGGTGACGTGCAGCCGGGCGGCGTGGGGTAGTCCTTGAGCACCTCGAGCCGCTCGCCGATGCCGATCGCCCGGGCGCGGTACTCGGGGTGGTGGATGCCGATGGCGGCGAGGCACTCGTTCATGGCCCACTGCAGGCGGTCGGGTGCGTCCTTCATGCGCGCCTCGATGACGTCGAGCAGGCCGGGCAGGTCGAGCCCGTCCGGGCTCTTCGCGACGCGGTCGCTCGTCAGCGTCCATCCGGCGCTCGCGACGACCGGATCGGGGTCGGCGAACCAGGCGACGCGGAGCTCTTCGACGTGGGGGTTCTTCTTGACCACGTAGCTGATGAGCCAGTCGTGCACCTTGGGCACGCGTGCGTCGCGGAGCATGCCGTCGAGCTCGGCCGCCGTGTACGCCTTGGGCCGGCCGATCAGGATGGCGACGAGACGGGCGGGCGTGTCCTCGGTCGCCCAGAGCTCGGCGGCGAGCTCGGGCTGGGTGCCGAGGCGCTTGGCCACCGCCCGCAGCTTGGTGAGGTTGACGCCGTGGTCGTCGCCGTGGCGCTCGTTCACCGCCCGGATCTTCGGATCCTCGAGGGCGGCGAGGTCGGCCATGACCCGGCCGACCGTGATCTCCGGTGCCGACTGTACCGCCACGACGATCTCCTCCGCTTCGCTGCCCCGCGATCCCAGCATACGAGCGAGGCCGGGCGATCGAAGGTCGAGCGCCCGGGGCCGCTCGGGCAGCGCCGCCTACACGCGCCGGCGAGCGCAGCTCAGCACGGCCGCGCCGATCACCGCGGCGAGGCCGCCGCCGAGGAAGGCCCACTGCACGCCCACGGAGTCGATGAGCAGGCCGCCGACGGCCGCGCCGATCGTGATGGCGATCTGGAATGCCGCGACCACCAGTCCGCCGGCGCTCTCGAGCCGTTCGGGCGCGACGTGCGCCATCCACGTCTGCACCATCGTGGGCACCGCGCCGAACCCGACGCCCCAGACGAACACGGTGACGAAGGCGAGCGGGAGGCTGGAGCCGAGCAGGGCGAACACCACCGTGCCCACGCCGATCGCGACGGGCGCCGCGATCACCAGCACGGGCAGGCGACGATCGGCGAGCGGACCGGCGACGGCGTTGCCCACGAAGCTGGCGACGCCGTAGACGAGGAGCAGGAGCGCGAGCAGCTCGGGCGTGAGGCCGCTGACGCCCTCGAACGCCGGGCGCAGGTAGGTGAAGCCCATGAAGTGGCCGCCGGCGATGAGCACGATGGCGAGGATGCCGGTGGCGACGACGGGCATCCGCGCGGTCTGCAGCAGCGTGCGGAATCCGGGAGCGCCACTCGGCGGGATGGACGGCAGCGTGGCCAGCTGCGCGGCGAGCGTCACGAGCCCTGCCGCCGCGGCGAGGAGGAACACCGCGCGCCACCCGAGCAGCTCGCCGAAGTACGCGCCGGCAGGCACGGCGGCGATCGTGGCGAGCGAGACCCCCGCGTTCCCGATCGTCATGGCACGACCGAGCCGGTCGGCCGGCACGAGCTGCGCGGTGACCGCGAGCGACATCGCCCAGAAGCCCGACAGCGCGAGGCCGAGCAGCAGCCGCGACGCGAGCATCAGGCCGAACGCCGGCGAGAGGGCGACGAGCACGTTCGACAGGATCGCGAGGGTCGTGAGCCCCGTCATCACCCACCGTCGGTCGACGCGGGGCAGGGCCGACACGATGAGCGGGCCGCCGATGATGCCGCTGATGCTCGTCGCGGTGACCAGCTGGCCCGCCGCGCCCTCGGAGATGCCGAGGTCGGCGGCGATCGGAGACAGCAGGCTGGCGGGCAGGAACTCGCTCGTCACGAGCGTGAAGATGCCGAGCCCGAGCGAGACCACGGCGAGCCACGCCGTGCGGGGCAGGCGGCCGACCGTGGCGGGCGCCGGGTGCACCGGCGTCGACAGCGTGTTCGTTGACATGGGACTCCTTCAGGTTCGCATCCCAGCCTCGCGCGCGGCATCCGCTCGCACCCGACCGATCGTCGCCACGACCCGACCGTTCCTCCGGGAAGCGACGTCGCACCGGCGGCGAACGGCGGTCAGGCCCGGGTGTGGCCGGCCGCCGACCCGCTGCCGTCGGCCGCCGACGCCTTCGGGCGCCGTGGACCGAACAGCGATCGCACGCCCCAGACGGTGACCCGCACCATCGCCTCGAGCACGATCGCCGGGCTCATCTTCGAGTGGCCGCGCACGCGCTCGACGAACGTGACCGGCACCTCCACGACGGTGAGCCCGACCTCCCGCGCGTGCCAGAGCATGTCGACCTGGAAGCCGTAGCCGCGGGTGTGCACGTCCTCGAGGCGGATGCGGCGCAGTCCGGCCGCGCGGAACGCCCGGTAGCCCGCGGTCGCGTCGCGCGTGTCGAGCCGCAGCACCATGCGGGCGTAGGCGCTCCCCCACTTCGACAGCAGCTCCCGGTGGCGCGGCCAGTTCTCGATGGAACCGCCCGGCACCCACCGCGAGCCGATCACGAGGTCGGGACGCCGGCCCGCGGCATCCGCGCGCTCGAGCGCCCCGAGCAGGCGGGGCAGCTGCTCGGGCAGGTGCGAGCCGTCGGCGTCGAGCTGCACGATGGGGTCGTAGCCGCGCTCGAGCGCCCAGCCGAAGGCCGCCAGGTAGGCCGCGCCCAGGCCGTCCTTCGAGGTGCGGTGCAGCACGGCCACCGCCGCGTCTGCCGCGGCGAGCTCGTCGGCGAGCTCGCCGGTGCCGTCGGGCGACGAGTCGTCGACGACGAGCACGGATGCCGCGGGCACCGCCGCGCGCACCCGGGCCACCATGTCGGCGAGGTTCTCGCGCTCGTTGTAGGTCGGTATCACGACGAGTGTGCCGGCCATTCGCTCCCTCACTCGCGCAGGCGTGTCCGCGCTATCGTAACCGCCCACGCCGTGCGTGGAGTGCGGCAGGGAGCGTCAGCGCACCGAGCGTCAGCGCACGCCGGCCATGAGCCGCAGCACAGGCTTGCGGCCGAACCAGAGCGCCGCGCCGAGCACGACCGCGATGCCGCCGAGCACCGCGAAGTACGTTGTCTGGTTCACGACCGTGTAGAGCTGCGCGAGCACGCCCGCGATCGACGTGCCGAGCGCCACCGAGAGGAAGAACAGCGCGACCATCTGGGTGTGGAACACCCCCGGCGCGAGCTTCGTGGCGACCGACAGCCCGACCGGCGAGAGGAGCAGCTCGGCCACGGTGAACACGAGCAGGATGAGCACCATCCAGAGCAGCGGCGTGGAGCTCGGACCGCCGTCGGCGAACGGGAGGAACAGCAGGAACGCGAGGCCCATCAGCACGGTGCCGAGCGCGAACTTCACGGGTGTCGACGGCTGGCGCTCGCCGAGCTTCGTCCACATCGCGGCGAATACGCCCGACAGCACGATGATGAAGACCGGGTTGATCGACTGCACCCACGGCACCGGCATCACCCAGCCGAAGATGCTCCGGTCGAGCTGCTCGTCGGCGTAGATCGTGAGCACGGTGAACTGCTGCTGGTAGAGCGACCAGAACGCGACGCTCGCGATGAAGAGCGGGATGAACGCGAAGACGCGGCTGCGCTCGACCGAGGTGATGCGGTGGCTGCGCAGGATGACCACGAAGTACGAGATCGTGGCGACGATCGTGGCGCCGACCACCCAGGTCGCGATGTTGCCGGCGTTCAGCAGGCCGGTCAGCACGAGCACGACGACGAGCAGGATGCCCGCGACGGCGACGCCGATCATGAGGCCACGCCGCGAGCGCGGCAGCGGGTTCGGCACCACGGATGCCACGGCCGGCAGCCCCTTGCGTCCGAACGCGTACTGGGTGAGGCCGATGGCCATGCCGATCGCGGCGACGGCGAAGCCCCAGTGGAATCCCCACGTGTCCTGCACGAGGCCGGTGATCAGCGGGCCGAGGAACGCGCCGAGGTTGATGCCGAGGTAGAACAGCGAGAACCCGGCGTCGCGCCTCGGGTCGTGCTCGGAGTAGAGCGTGCCGACCACGCTCGTCGCGTTCGCCTTGAGCCCGCCCGAGCCGAACGCGACGAGCACGAGACCCACCCCGACGCCCAGGAACCCGGGCAGCGCGGCGAGCGCGATGTGGCCGCCCATGATCACGATGGCGCTGTAGAAGAGCACCCGCTCGGAGCCGAGCAGCCGGTCGGCGATCCACGCGCCGAGGATCGTGGAGAGGTAGACCGCCCCGCCGTACGCCCCGACGATGCCCGCGGCGACGGCCTGGTCGACGCCGAGACCGCCGTCGGAGAGCGAGTAGTACAGGTATAGCAGCAGGATCCCCTGCATGCCGTAGAAGCTGAACCGCTCCCACATCTCCACGCCGAAGATGTGCACGAGCGGCCGTGGCTGCCCGAAGAATCCGTGGTCCCCCGAGGTGTCGCGCTCGGCGTCGTCGGTGACGACCGGCTGGCCTGGCTCGTGCTCCCCCGGGGCAGGTTCGATGACGCTGCCCATGGGGGGAAGGGTACTCCTCCCCGAGCGGATGCCGCGAGCACGAACACCCCGCTTGCCCCGGTGGCGGCGGCGATGGTGGACTGGCGCCATGCCGGCTGGGACGACCACGATCGGGATCGTGCGCCTCGCGTGGGGCGATCCCGGCTCGTTCGACCGCGTACGCGCGGAGCGGCTGCTGGGGCCGGCCGAGCGCGAGCGCGCGGCGAGCATCGTCGCGCCCGGACGGCGCGACCGCTTCCTGCTGGGTCGCCTGCTCGCGCGCGACCTCGCCGCCGCGGCGGGCGAGGTCCGCGCCGAAGACGTGACCGTCACGGCCGTGTGCGATCGCTGCGGAGCCGAGCACGGGCGACCGCGGCTGCGCTGGCCGGATGCCGCAGGCCCGCCGCCCGAGGTCAGCCTCGCGTCCTGCCCGGGGCTCGTGATCGCAGCGCTCGCACCCGCCGGCGTCCCCGTCGGCGTCGACGTGGAGCGTCCCTCCGCGGCGCACGGCGACGACCGCGCCCGGCGCTCCGACCTCGCTGCCGTTCTCGGCGGCTCACCTCGCACGGTGGTGCGCCGCTGGGTGCGCGCCGAGGCCGTGCTCAAGGCCGACGGACGCGGCCTGCGGGAGGATCCCGCCTCGGTCGTCGTGCACGGGACCATCGCGCGCATCGCCGGCGAGCCGACGCCCTATCGCCTGATCGATCGGCGGATCGCCGGGTGTCTCGTCAGCGTCGCGGTGGGACCGGTTCCACCGCCGGGCTGAGGCGCGCTCCCGGCGGCAGGGGCGGGAGTTCGGGACGGTGGAGCCAGGTCTCGAAGAAGGTGCCGACCGGACGCCCCGTGAGTTCGGAGACGAGCGCGATGAAGTCGGCGGTGGTGGCCGTGGCGTGCCGGTGCCGCGTCGTCCACTCGCGGAGCACCGCGAAGAAGGCGTCGTCGCCGACGAGGAGCCGCAGGGCGTGCAGGGTGAGGGCGCCGCGCTTGTAGAGGCGGTCGTCGAACATGCGCGCGGCGCCCGGGTCGCCGATGAGCAGGTCCTCGGGCAGCCGCGAGAGGCGGGCGTGGTGGTCGCGCGCGATCCGGTCGATCGGGGCCGCGCCCGAGGCATCCGCCCACAGCCATTCGGCGTAGCAGCAGAACCCCTCGTTGAGCCAGATGTCCTGCCAGCGGGCGAGGCCGACGCTGTTGCCGAACCACTGGTGGGCGAGCTCGTGGGCGATCAGGCGCTCCTCGCCGCCGTGGCCGTCGATGTGGTTCGCGCCGAAGACCGCGAGCCCCTGCGCCTCGAGTGGGATCTCGAGGGCGTCGGCCGTCACGACGACGGCGTAGCGCTCGAACGGGTACGGGCCGAACGCCGCCTCGAACGTCGCGAGCATCCGGGGCACCGGCGCGAAGTCGGCGGCGACGCGTCGCTCCAGCGGCCGGGGGAAGTACACGGCGCCCTCGGCCTCGTCGAACACGAGCCGCTGCGTCACGTACCGCCCGATCTGCAGCATCACGAGGTAGCTCGCCGTCGGCTCGCGCTGCACGTAGACCCAGACCCCCTGGCCGCTGACGACCCGGTGGTCCTCGAGCTCGCCGTTGGCCACGACGGTGTACGCGGCATCCGTCTCGACGCGGATGCGGTAGCTCGCCTTGTCGAACGGGTGGTCGTTGCACGGGAACCACGTCGGCGCACCCGACGGCTGCGACGCCACGAGCACCCCGTCGTCGAGCTCCTCCCAGCCGATCGCGCCCCAGGCTCGCGTGCGCCGCGGCTTCGGGGCTCCGCCGTACTCGACGACGACGAGGAACTCGGTGCGGGCCTCGATCGGCCGCTCCGGCGTGATCCGCAGCTTGCCCTGCACCTGCCGGAAGTCGGCGCGGCGCCCCTCGACCCGCACGGCCGACACCGAGAGGCCGACGAGGTCGAGGCTGAACCGCGCCAGCCGCTGGCTCGAGTGCAGGAGCAGCTCGGCCGTGCCGTCGAGGCGGTTGCGGGCGATGCGGTAGCGCAGCGAGAGCGCGATCGACACGGTGCGGTAGCCCCCGTTGCCGCTCTGCGGCAGGTACGCGTCGCCCGCCGTGTCGGCGCMGATCTCCGAGGCGTGCATCAGCGCACCTGCGCCCGGTAGTCGGCGATGCGCACGGCCCGCCACGGGCCGATGGGGTTGCCGCTCCATCGACTGCCGACCGGCACCTCCTCGCCTCGCATCACGAGCGAGGCGGGGCCGACGGTCGCATGGGCGCCGATGCGCGCCGCGGGCAGGATGACGCTGTGGGGCCCGAGCGTGGCGCCCGGCTCGATCGTGACCCGGTCCATGCTCATGATTCGATCATGGAACAGGTGCGTCTGCACCACGCAGCCGCGGTTCACCGTGGACCCGTCGCCCAGCGTCACCAGGTCGGCCTCGGGCAACCAGTAGCTGTCGCACCACACGCCACGGCCGATGCGAGCGCCGAGCGTGCGCAGCCAGGCGGCGAGCGCCGGGGTGCCGGCCGCGGCGCGGGCGAACCACGGCGCCGCCACCATCTCGACGAACGTGTCCGACACCTCGGTGCGCCACACGAAGCTCGACCAGAGCGGATGCTCCCCCGGTCGGATGCGCCCCACGAACACCCACTTCGCGACGGTCGACACGAGCGCGGCCACGCCGCCGGCCACGAGCATGACCACCCCGCTGAGGAGCAGTGCTGCGAACGCGCCCCACGCCAGGGTGAGCAGCCCGAGGGTGAAGAGCACGCCGAGCCCGATCGCGCAGGTGACGAACACGGGGATGATCCGGCAGAGCTCCCAGAGCGTGCGGGCCACGCGCAGGCGCCGCGGCGGCCGGTAGGTGCGGCTCTCGTCGCCCTCCAGCGCCGCACGCCGCAGTCGCACGGGGGGCGAGCCGAGCCACGACGTCCCGGCCTTCGACTTGGCCGGGGCGACCGACAGCACCGCGACGAGCGCATCCTTGGCGAGTCGGTGCCCCGCGGAGGCGATGCCCGAGTTGCCGAGGAACGCGCGCTTGCCGATGCGGGCGCGCTCGAGGCGCATCCACCCGCGCTGCAGCTCGTAGGAGGCGACCATGGTGTCGTCGGCGAGGAAGGCGTGATCGTCGATGGTCGCCATCGACGGGATGAGCAGCACGGTCGACGCCTCGACCCCCCGACCGACCTCAGCCCCGAGCATGCGCAGCCACACGGGGGTGAACAGGCTCGAGTACAGCGGGAAGAGGATCGTGCGCGAGGCGTCCATCAGTCGCTCGGTGGTCCACGCCTGCCACCCCACCCGGCTGCGCACCGGATGCCGCCCCTCATGCAGCCCGATCGCAAGCAGCCGCACCGAGACGACCACCAGTCCGGCGAACACCACCCCCGCGACGAGCGTCGCCGGCACGAGCCAGGCGAGCGCCCGGAGGGCCGCCTCGGCGAGCGTGGACGAGCCCGCGATGCCCATGGCGATGAGGGCGCCGCCCGTCGCGAACGCCGCGATCGGCAGGAGGGCCAGGAAGAGCGAGGAGAGGCCGTAGGCGAGGAGCCACCGCCGCGGCCTCGGCGGGACGTCGCTCGTCAGCTCGGCGGGTCCGATCCGCTCGGCCGGCGAACCCGCCCAGCGCTGACCCGACGGCACGCGACCGAACACGGCGGATCCCGGCGCGATCTCGGCGCCCCGGCCGATGCGGGCGCCGGGCAGCAGCGTGCTCCGCGCGCCGACGGTCGATCCGGCGCCGATCCGCATTCGCCCGATGCGCACGACGTCGCCGTCGATCCAGGTGCCGGCGAGGTCGACCTCCGGCTCCACGGCCGCACCGTCGCCGATGGTGAGCATGCCCGTGACCGGCGGCAGGGTGTGCAGGTCGACGTCCTGCCCGATGCGGGCGCCGAGCGCCCGCGCGTAGTTGGTCACCCAGGGCGCGCCCGAGAGCCCGACCGCGTCGACCTGGTGGGCGATCTGGTCGGCGAGCCACATGCGCAGGTGCACGGAGCCGCCTCGAGGGTAGTCGCCGGGCTCGAGGCCGGCGAGCAGGAGCCGGGCGCAGGCCACGGCGATGCCCATGCGCCCGAACGGCGTGGCGAAGATCGCCAGGCCGAGGAGCAGGAGCCACAGCGGCACGGTCGGCAGCGCGCCGAAGTCGRGGCTGATCGCGTCGAGGATCGCGGTCGCCGTGAGGAGGTAGAGCAACCAGCGCGCCCCGCTCAGGATGAACAGCGGCACGCCCACGAGGGTCTGCAGCCACTGCGTCCCGCGCGGCGTCGGCACCGGCTGGCGGAACGACGCGGCACCGGCGTCGCCGTCGGGAGCGCGCGCGTCGACCTCGTCGGCCATCGCGCCGAGCCTCGGATGGTCGTAGATGTCGGCCACGGTGAAGTCGGGGTCGCGCGTGCGGATCCGGCTGACGAGTTGCGCCGCGGCGAGCGATCCGCCGCCGAGGTCGAAGAAGCTCGCTCCGGCGTCAGAGACGGGCACGCCCAGCACCGCCTGCCACTGCTCGGCGAGCCAGGCGGCGGATGCCTCGAGCCCCGCGGCATCCGGCTCGACACCCGGAAGCGGCCACGGCAGTGCGGCGCGGTCGACCTTGCCCGACGTGCGCGTCGGGAGGTCGTCGACGACGGCGAGGAGCGGGACGAGGGCGGCCGGYAGCTCCGCGGTGAGCCGAGCCCTGGCCGCTGCGGCGTCGAACCCGTCGGTCACGGCGAGGTAGCCCACGAGCACCTGGTTGCCCGCTTCGGTGCGGCGCACCGCCGCCGCGGCGCCTGAGACGCCGGGCAGTGCCTGCAGCGCCGACTCGATCTCGCCGAGCTCGATGCGACGGCCGCCGACCTTGACCTGGTCGTCGGCGCGCCCCTGGAAGAGCAGGCCCTCGGGGTCGAACGTGACGAGGTCGCCCGACCGGTACGCCCGGTCCCAGCCCAGCGTCGGCATGGCGGAGTACTTGGCGGCGTCCTTCTCGGGGTCGAGGTAGCGCGCCAGCCCGACCCCGCCGATGATGAGCTCGCCGACCTCGCCGTCGCCGACGGGCCGCCCCTCGGCGTCCACCACGGCGAGCGCCCACCCGTCGAGCGGCAGGCCGATCCGCACCGGCCCGACCCCGTCGAGGAGCGCGGCGCACGCGACCACGGTCGCCTCGGTGGGGCCGTACGTGTTCCACACCTCCCGATCGGGCGAGACGAGCCGTGCGGCGAGCTCGGGCGGCACCGCCTCGCCGCCGAAGATCAGCAGGCGCACGTTCTCGATCGCCTCGGCGGGCCACAGCGCGGCCAGCGTGGGCACGGTCGACACGACCGTGATGCCGTGCGCGACCATCCACGGGCCGAGGTCCATGCCGCTGCGCACGAGGCTGCGGGGCGCCGGCACGAGGCAGGCCCCGTGGCGCCAGGCCAGCCACATCTCCTCGCACGAGGCGTCGAACGCGACCGACAGGCCGGCGAGCACGCGATCGCCCGGTCCGATCGGGGCGGGCTGCAGGAACAGCCGGGCCTCGGCATCGACGAATGCCGCCGCGGAACGGTGCGTCACCGCCACGCCCTTCGGCGTCCCCGTCGACCCCGAGGTGAAGATGATCCACGCGTCATCGTCGAGCTCCGGAGGCGACGCGATCGGCATCGCGTGCGTGCTGGGGTGCGGCGGGGCGCCGTCGAAGAGGGCCGGCGGTGCGGCATCCGGTGCAGCCCTGGCGTCGCCCGCCTCACTCGACGCAGGGGGTGCGCCCGGTGCACCCGGTGCGCCGGCGAGCACGCCGCCGCGCGTGATCACGCCCTGCACGCCGGCCTCGCCGAACACGAGCTGCGCGCGCTCCTCGGGGTCGTCGGCGTCGACCGGCACGTACGCCGCACCCGCCGCCATCGCCCCCAGGATCGCGATGTAGAGCTCGCGCGATCCCGACGGCATCCGGATGCCGATCCGGTCGCCGCGACGGATGCCCGCAGCGTGCAGCCGCGCCGCCGTGCGCACCACGCGCGCCATGAGCTCCCGGTAGCTGAGGGCTCCGTCCGCGTCCTCGAGCGCCGAGGCGTCGGGGTGGCGATGCGTCGTCTCACGCAGCACGTCGATCAGCGTTCGCGCCGAGGGCGCGAAGCTCGAGCGGTCGAGGACCCCAGCGGCGTCAGCGGTCACGTGGCCTCCTGCTCGAAACGGATGCCGGGCGGGTCACGATCTTGGCTCGCGCCCGGCATCCCAAGCCTCAGCCGCCGAGGGAAACGACCAGTTGCGCCTTCGTGAACCGGGAGTATCCGGTCACGCCGCGCTCGCGCGCGAGGCGTCGCAGCTCGACGATGTTCTTCGCAGCGAGGTCGGACGAGGCGGCCGGCGCCGCAGGAGCCGTCTTCGCGGCCGACGCCGGCTTCGGGGCCGTCGACTTCGCCGCTGGTGCGGCCTTCGGCGCCGCGCGCTTCGCCGGAGTCGTCTTCGCCTGCGTCGTCTTCACGGTCGCCGCGGTCTTCACCGGCTTCGGCGCAGCGGCGACCTTCACCGGCTTCGGCACAGC
>NZ_JBFUCL010000075.1:0-12912 GCF_056405255.1 Agromyces sp. P1_H4
GGCGGGGATCCCGCGCTGCGCCGCGAGCACCAGCGCCAGGGTGAGCTCGGCCGTGGACGTCTCGTGCACGGTCGCCGCGTTCGCGAAGACGTGGCCCGGCGGCAGCGCGTCGGCGATGTCGTCGTAGCCGATCGACTGCGATTGCACGAGGCCCACGTCGACGCCGGCGAGCGCTCCGAGCCGGGCGGCCGCGCCCATGTACGGCGGCACCACGAGGTCGATGCGACGGCCGGATGCCACGGGCGGGGGCCCCTCGAGGTCCCACTCGAGCACCTCGACGCCGTCGGGCACCCCGCCGGGGGTCCGCTCGAGCGCGCGACGCAGGGTCGCGCCGGGCACGGTCACGAGGAGCCGGGGCGATTCGGTCATGGCTCGATCCTTCCAGAGCCCGGGCGGCTGGTAGCCTCCGGCGCATGGAGCATGATGGGCGATCGCGGCGGGGACCACGCGACTGATTCGCCGGCCGGCCCGTCGAGGAACGCGCCGAAGCGCTGAAGGAGCGCGTCTACGCCACCTTCACGGGCCTCGCGATCGTGCTCGTGCAGGCAGGGAACGTCGAGCACCTCACGGCCCGGCAGGCGACGCTCGCGCTGCTCGTGGGCATCGTCGGCATCACCGTGGCCGGCTTCGTCGCCGACATCGTGTCGCATCTCGCGGTGCACGCGGCCTTCCCGAGCCGGGCCGAGCTCGGGCGGATGGCGCGGGTCGCCGGCGAGGCGCTCGCCTCGGCCGGCGTGCCGCTGATCCTGTTGGCTCTGGCCTGGCTCGGCGTCTTCGAGCTGGCGGGCGCGCTTCGCGCCGCGAGCATCGTCTACATCGTCACCCTCGCGCTGATCGGCTTCCTCGCGGTGCGTCGCACCCGCCTGGAATGGTGGAAGCAACTCCTCGCGCTGGCGATGCTCGTGGGCTTGGGGCTGGCCGTCATCGGCCTCCAGCAGCTCGCGCACGCGCACTGAGCCCGCYTCCGAACTCACCGTGGGATCCGGCTTCACTGCCGCCTCCGACTCCACTCCGCTCCGTCGCAGGCCTCAGCGGGCGACGGGCTCGTACCGCTTCGGCGGGAACGCCGTGGCCACGATGGCGCGCAGCGCCTCCAGGTCGCCGCTCGCGTAGCCCTGAGCCCGCGCCTGCACGAGCACGTTGCCGATGGCCGTCGCCTCGACGGGGCCGGCGAGCACGGGGAGGCCGGCTCGGTCGGCGGTGCGCTGGCACAGGAGCTCGTTGAGCGCACCGCCGCCCACCACGTGGATCGTCTCGACGTCGACGCCCGACAGGATCGACGCGGTGCGCACCGCCCCGGCGAACGCGTCGGCCAGGCTCTCGATGATCGACCGGGCGAACTCGGCCCGCGTCCGCGGTGCCGCGACGCCCTGCTCGGCGCACCACTCGGCGATGCGGCCGGGCAGGTCTCCGGGCGCGAGGAACCGGGGGTCGTCGGCGTCGAACACGGCGACGGGCGCGGTGACGGATGCCGCGGCCGCGAGCAGCCCGGGCAGGTCGATGCGCTCCCCGTCCCGCTCCCACCAGCGCACCGACTCGCTCAGCAGCCACAGGCCCATGACGTTGTGCAGGAACCGGACCCGTCCGTCGACGCCGCCCTCGTTCGTGAAGTTCGCCGCGCGCGCGGCATCCGTCGTCACCGGATGCTCGAGCTCGACGCCCACGAGCCCCCACGTGCCGCACGAGATGTACGCGGCGGACTCGGCGCGCATCGGCACCGCGACGACGGCCGAGGCGGTGTCGTGCGAGCCGACCGCCACGACCTCGAGGCCGGCGGGCGCGCCGAGCTCGGTCGCGACAGCCGGTCGCAGCGCGCCGAAGGACTCGCCGGGGCTGACGAGCGGGGCGAAGACGGATGCCGGGAGCCCGAGCCGCTCGATGAGCTCGTCGTCCCACTCGCCGGTCTCGACGCCGAGCAGCCCCGTGGTCGACGCGTTGGTGCGCTCCGACAGCCGCGCGCCGGTGAGCTGGAACCCGATGAGGTCGGGCACCAGCAGGAGCGAGTCGGCGAGGCCGAGCCATCCGCCCGCCGCGTCTCGTTCCACCGCGAGCTGGTACACCGTGTTGAACGGCAGGAACTGCAGGCCGTTGCGTCGGTACAGCTCCTCGAACGGCACGACGCGGTGCACGGCCTCGACGCCGCGGTCGTTGCGCTCGTCGCGGTAGTGGAACGGCTCGCCGAGCAGGCGGTCGCCCCGCAGCAGCCCGTAGTCGACCGCCCACGAGTCGACGCCGACCGACGCCACCGCCGGGTCGCGCCGGAACGCCTCGGCGAGTCCGGCGGTGAGGTCGCGGTAGAGGCCCGTGAAGTCCCAGTGCAGGCCCGACGCGAGGCGCACCGGGCCGTTCGGGAACCGGGCGACGTGGTCGAGCTCGAGCGTGCCGGCGCGACCGTCGACGCGGCCGAGGATGACCCGCCCGCTCGTCGCCCCGAGGTCGACCGCGGCGACGGTGCCCGCGCGTCCGCCCGATGTGCTCATCGCCCGCGCTCCGCGTGCCGAAGCCCCGTCGACACCGCAGAAACCCACGCTTCAGCGGCGCCGTTCCGTGGGCGACTGCTGAGTGGCCGCCGCGCCGCGATGGTGGGACTCATCGCAGGAAGGCCGCGGCGACACCCGCGTCGACCGGGATGTGCAGGCCGGTCGTGTGCGAGAGCTCCGGCCCGGTGAGCACGATCACCGCGTTCGCGACGTGCTCGGGCAGCACCTCGCGCTTGAGGATCGTGCGCTGGGCGTAGAACTTGCCGAGGTCCTCCTCCTCGATGCCGTACGTCTTGGCCCGGTTCGCGCCCCAGCCGCTCGCGAAGATCCCCGAGCCGCGCACGACGCCGTCGGGGTTGATGCCGTTCACCTTGATGCCGTACTCGCCGAGCTCGACGGCGAGGAGCCGCACCTGGTGGGCCTGGTCGGCCTTCGTCGCCGAGTAGGCGATGTTGTTCGGCCCGGCGAACACCGAGTTCTTCGAGGAGATGTAGATGATGTCGCCGCCGAGCCCCTGGTCGATGAGCACGCGCGCCGCCGCCTTCGACACGAGGAACGAGCCCTTCGCCATGACGTCGTGCTGCAGGTCCCAGTCCGCCTCGGTCGTCTCGAGCAGCGGCTTCGACAGCGACAGGCCCGCGTTGTTCACCACGAGGTCGAGGCCGCCGAAGGCGAGTACGGCGTCGTCGATCGCGCGTTGCACGGCCGCGGCATCCGTCACGTTCGCCTGCACGCCGATCGCGACATCCGTGTTGCCCAGCTCGGCGGCGGCTGCCTGCGCCTTCTCGAGGTCGAGGTCGGCGATGACGACGCACGCGCCCTCGGCGGCGAGCCGGGTCGCGATGGCCTTGCCGATGCCGGATGCCGCGCCGGTGACGAGCGCGATGCGGGTGGCGTGCTGCTTGGGCTTCGGCATGCGCTGGAGCTTCGCCTCCTCGAGCGCCCAGTACTCGATGCGGAACTTCTCGGCGTCCGAGATGGGGGAGTAGGTCGAGAGCGCCTCGGCGCCGCGCATCACGTTGATGGCGTTGACGTAGAACTCGCCGGCCACCCGCGCGGTCTGCTTGTTCGCGCCGTACGAGAACATGCCGACACCGGGGATGAGCACGATGAGCGGGTCGGCGCCGCGGATCGCGGGCGACTCGGGGGTCGCGTGGGCGTCGTAGTACGCCTGGTAGTCGGCGCGGTACGCCTCGTGCAGCTCCTTCAGGCGGGCGACGGATGCCTCGACGTCGGCGTCGGCCGGAAGATCGAGCACCATCGGCTTGACCTTCGTGCGCAGGAAGTGGTCGGGGCAGCTCGTGCCGAGTGCGGCGAGGCGCGGGTGCTCGGCACGGGCGAGGAAGTCGAGCACCTCTGGGACATCCGTGAAGTGGCCGACCATCGGTCGGTCGTGCGAGGCGAGCCCGCGGATGGTCGCGGCCAGCGCCGCGGCCTTCGCGCGACGCTCGCCGGGCTCGAGCGGGCCGTAGCCGTCGAGCTCGGCGCCGAACGGCTCGGCCTTCCCGTGCTCGGCGATGTGGGCCGCGGCCGTGTCGATGATCCAGAGCGAGTTGCGCTCGGACTCCTCGGAGGTGTCGCCCCAGGCCGTGATGCCGTGGCCGCCGAGGATGCAGCCGATCGCCTGCGGGTGCTGCGCCTTGATCTCCGCGATGTCGAGTCCGAGCTGGAAGCCGGGTCGGCGCCACGGCACCCACACGACCTGGTCGCCGAAGATCTTCTGCGTCAGCTCATCGCCGTCCGCGGCGGTCGCGATCGCGATGCCCGAGTCGGGGTGGAGGTGGTCGACGTGCGCCGCGTCGACGAGGCCGTGCATGGCCGTGTCGATCGACGGTGCCGCGCCGCCCTTGCCGTGCAGCGTGTAGTCGAACGCGGCGACCATCTCGTCCTCGCGGTCGACGCCCGGGTACACGTCGACGAGCGCGCGCAGCCGGTCGAGCCGCAGCACCGCGAGGCCCTGCTCGGTGAGGGTGCCGAGGTCGCCGCCCGAGCCCTTCACCCACATGAGCTCGACGGGCTCACCGGTGACCGGGTCGGTCTCGGTGCCCTTCGCCGACGTGTTGCCGCCGGCGTAGTTCGTGTTCTTCGGGTCGGCGCCGAGGCGGTTCGACCGCGCGATGAGGTCGGCAGCTGCCTGGTTCGTCATGGGGTGATTCCTTCGGTGATGCGGAGGGTGGTCTGGTGGTGCGCCGCGAGCCAGGCGATCCAGCGCACGACGCGCTCGATCGAGGCGGATGCCGCGGGCTCGTCTGGTCGGTTCAGGTGGCCGTGCTCGGTGCCCGGCTCGGTGACGACGTCGATGGTCGCGCCGGCCGCGCGGAGTGTCGCGGCGAACACCTCGCCCGAGACGCGCAGCTCGTCGGCCTCGCCGTTGACCATGATCACGGGCGGGAAGGCTGCGAGGTCGGATGCCGCGGCGCGGCCGGGCACGGCGGTGAGCGGGGCGTCGCGGGTGGGTCCGCCGAGGTACTGCTCGTACATCTCGCGCACCGCGTCGGGGCCGAAGCGGTCGGCGCCGGGATTCGCGTCGAGCAGCGCCCGCAGCGCGGCATCCGGGGCCGGCTGCACGTCGAGCAGCGTCGGATAGGCGAGGAAGACGCCGGCGGGCAGGGCTGCTGCCTCGGTGGCGGGCGCGTGGCCGAGCAACCGCAGCACGGCGCCGGTCACGAGGTTGGCGCCCGCGCTCGCGCCGCCGATCGCGACCCGACTGGGATCGAGCCCGAGCTCGTCGGCGTGGGTGAGCGTCCAGCGCCACGCGGCGAGCACGTCGTCGGAGCCGGCCGGGAAGCGCCCCGAGCCGTCGCCGACGAGGCGGTAGTCGATGGAGACGACGGTGATGCCGCGTTCGGCAAGCACACGCGCAACCCAGTCCGCCTCGGGCATGTCGAGGTCGCCCGCGACGAACCCGCCTCCGTGCGCCCACACGAGCGCGGGCGTGCGCCGCCGCGTCGCGGCATCCGTCACCGCGTTCGCGTCGGCGCTCGCCGCATCGGCGCTCGCCGGGTACACCCGCACGAGCCCGCCGGCCGCGCCGTACGGTGCCTGCTGCGTCATCCGCTGCTCCCCTCGCTCGTCTCGCGTGCCGTCATGTCGTGGTCAGTCCCGCGAGTGAGCGATCCTGGCGATTCCAGGCGGAGGTCGCCGCCAACTTCGCCCACTCGCGAGTATCTTCGGTCGGTCGGTCAGGCGCCCCAGCCCGCCTGCACGCCGCCGACGCGGTCGGCCGCGATGCGCTGCAGGTAGCCGGATGCCGCGAACGCCGCCATCGGGTCGGCGGGGAGGCCCCGCGACTCGCGCCACTCGGCGAGGGCGGGGCGCACGTCGGTGTAGAACGCGTCCATGAAGATGCGGTTCGCCTCGAGCACGTCGCCCGACACCTGGGCGGCACGCAGCGCGTCGGTGTCGACGAGCAGAGCCCGCGCCGTCATCTCCTGCACGTTGAGCACGGAGCGGATCTGGCCGGGGATCTTGTCCTCGACGTTGTGGCACTGGTCGAGCATGAACGCCACGTCGGGGTGGTTGAAGCCGCCGCCGCGGATGACCTCGAAGATGATGCGGAACAGCTGGAACGGGTCGGCGGCGCCCACGATGAGGTCGTCGTCGGCGTAGAACCGCGAGTTGAAGTCGAACGAGCCGAGCTTGCCGAGGCGCAGCAGCTGCATGACGATGAACTCGATGTTCGTACCGGGCGCGTGGTGCCCCGTGTCGAGGCACACCATGGCCTTGTCGCCGAGCGCCGCGACCTGGGCGTAGCTCGTGCCCCAGTCGGGCACGTCGGTGTGGTAGAACGCCGGCTCGAAGAACTTGTACTCGAGCACGAGGCGGTCCTCGTCGCCGAGCCGGTCGTAGATCGTGGCGAGCGACTCGTGCAGGCGGTCCTGGCGGCCGCGCAGGTCGGCCTGGCCGGGGTAGTTCGAACCCTCGGCGAGCCAGATCTTCAGGTCGCGGCTGCCCGTCTCGTGCATGATGTCGATGCACTCGAAGTGGTGGTCGATCGCCTTCTGCCGCACGGCCGCGTCCTCGTGGGTGAGGGCGCCGAACTTGTAGTCGTCGTCCTGGAAGGTGTTCGAGTTGATCGTGCCGAGCGCGACGCCGTGGTCTTCGGCGTGCTTGCGCAGGTCGTCGTAGGAGTCGACCTTGTCCCACGGGATGTGCAGTGCCACGRTGGGCGCGAGCGCCGTGTAGGCGTGCACCTGCGCGGCATCCGCGATCTTCTCGTAGGGGTCGCGGGGCGTGCCCGGCGTGGCGAACACCTTGAAGCGGGTGCCCGAGTTGCCGAACGCCCACGAGGGGAGCTCGATCGACTGCAGCTCGAGCTGGTCGAGGACGGTGCTGGGAATGTTGCTCACGAGTCGCTGCTTTCTGTGCGGAGGTCGTTCGTGGTCGGGGCGCCCGTGAGGGCCTGGTCGGATGCCGCGTGGCCGGCGTCGGCTGCGGCGGTGGTGGCTTCGGGGGCGGCGGATGCCGCGCCGTGGTCGAGCGCGGCGAGCTGGTCTTCGAGGTGGAACACCTCGGTGAGGCGCGGGGCGCCCTGGTCGGGACGCGCGCCGTCGAGGGCGACGAAGAACCCGGCCATCTCGGCCTCCCACGCGGCGGTGCGAGGGTCCTGCTCGAGCGCGGCCTGGGAGGCCGCGTCGTCGTCGGTCTCGTAGTAGCCGATCAGCAGGCCGTCGGCGCGCAGGAACAGCGAGTAGTTGCGGCGCCCGGATGCCTCGATGGCGCGGAGCATCGCGGGCCAGACGCCCGCGTGCCGTTCGGCGTACTCGTCGAGGCGGGCCGGATCGACCTGCAGCTGGAAGCACACGCGCTCGATGCCGCGCGGCGTGCCGTGTGTGCTCACCATCGAGCTGCTCCGTCCTGTGATGAATCGTTTCAAAGCCTAAGGCAGGATCGCGGAGGCCGCAACCCGGAATACGCTTTCCTTCTCAGCGTAGGCAGAACGGCCTCGCTGCGGAAGACATGAAAGGCCCGGCCGCGCGTGAGTGCGCCCGGCCGGGCCCGTCATCCGCGACTCCTAGAAGTCGAAGTCGCCGATGTTGTCGGCATCGAACACGAACGGGTCGCCGAGGAGCACGACGCCGTCGGCGCCGACCTCGAAGTCCCCGAGCTTGCCGGCCTTGAACGAGTCGCCTTCCTCACCCGTGATGTCGCCCTCGATGAGCGCCTTCGCCGCGTACGCGGTGAGGTAGCCGAGGTCGGCCGGATTCCACAGCGCGAACGAGGTGACGGTGCCGTCCTCGACGTACTCGCGCATCTGGTTCGGCGTGCCCAGCCCGGTGAGCGCGACCTTGCCCTTGTACTCCGAGGTGGACAGGTAGCGTGCGGCCGCCGCGATGCCGACCGTGGTGGGCGAGATGATGCCCTTCAGGTCGGGGTGCGTCTGCAGCAGCGCCGCGGTCTTGTCGAACGACGTCTGGTCGTCGTCGTCGCCGTAGACCGTGTCGACGAGCGTGATGTCGGGGTAGTCGCTCGCGAGGTACTCCTTCATGGTCTCGATCCACGCGTTCTGGTTCGTCGCGTTGGCGGATGCCGAGAGGATCGCGATCTCGCCGGAGCCGCCGATCTGGTCGGCGATGAGGTCGACCTCGACCTTGGCGATGCCGTCCGCGGTGGCCTGGTTGATGAACAGGTCGCGGCAGTCGGGGTTCGTGTCGGAGTCGAACGTGACCACCTTGACGCCGGCGTCGCGGGCCTCGTTCAGCGCGTCGCAGATCGCCTCGGGGTCGTTGGCCGACACGGCCATCGCGCCCACGCCCTGCTGGGTCAGCGTGTTGATGTAGCTGACCTGCGCGTCGGGCGTCGCCTCGGCGGGACCGACCTCGGCGAAGGTGCCACTGAACTCGTCGATGGCCTCCTTCGCGCCGGCCGACGAGGTGTCGAAGTACGGATTGCCGAGGTTCTTGGGCACGAAGGTGATGGAGAGGTCCCCATCGCCCCCGCCACTGCCCTCGCTGCTGCCGGAGCCGGAGTCGACGGCGCAGCCGGTCGCGAGGAGCGCGACACTCACCGCCAGCGCCGTGAGTGCACCGGCGCGGTGCTTCTTCTGAAACATCGTTGTTCTTCCCTTCATCGGATGAGGTCGATGTGTGATCGCATCGACGGGTCGCGCGGCCCGGTCACCCTGCTGTGGAGGCCTCGACGCGCGGTGTTCCCCCTGGTGCCCTCCGGCGCTTGCGCAGCCAGGCCAGGAAGCTCGATGCCACCACCGAGAGCACGAGCAGCACTCCGGTGATGATGTTGATGACGTCGGACGTGACGTTCGCGAGCCGGAGCGCGCTCGCGAGCACGCCGATGAGCAGCACGCCGGCGATGACGCCGTGGATCGCGCCGCGGCCGCCGAAGATCGACACGCCGCCGAGGAGTACCGCCGCGATGACCTGCAGCTCCAGGCCCGTGGCGTTGTCGCCGCGGGCGTTGCCGTAGCGGAGCGTGTAGTAGATGCCGGCGAGCGCCGACACGGTGCCCGAGAGCACGAAGAGGATGAGCTTCGTGCGCTCGACGCGCACGCCGGAGAACCGCGCCGCCTCGCTCGCGAGGCCGATCGCGTAGATGCCGCGGCCGAACGGCGTGAAGTGCAGCAGCACCGTGAACACGACAAGCAGCACGAGGAACAGGAACAGCACGACCGGGATGTTCGTGTTGCCGACGCGCGCCTGCGCCAGGTCGGTCCAGAATTCGGGGAAGTCGGTGACGGCCGTCGTGCCGAGGAGGCCGATCGCGAGCCCCCGGTAGAGCGCGAGCGTGCCGATGGTCACGGCGAGCGACGGCAGGCCGACGACGGTCACGAGGAACCCGTTGAGCGCACCGCCGAGCGCACCGACGACGATCGCGGCGATCGCCGCCATCTCGAAGGGCACGCCCGCCCGGGTGAGCACGCCGGTCAGCACGCTCGCGAGGCCCACGATGCTCGCCACCGACAGGTCGATCTCGCCCGTGATGATGATGAGGGTCATCGGCAGGGCGATGAGCAGGATCGGCATGACGTCGAGCAGCAGGTAGGTCAGCGTGATGGGCTGGCCGAAGCCGCGCACGGCGACCGAGGCGACGACGGCCACGATGGCGAGCAGCGCGATGATCGCCATCTCGCGGGTGAGCAGCACGCGCTGCCACAGGGGCTTGTCGTAGTCGCGGTAGGTGCGCGTGGCCGTGGTGCCGGTGGCGGTCGCGGTCATGACTCGTCCTCCCTCGCCTCGAGGAGCTTGCGTTTCTGCCGGATCGCGAGCACGCGGTCGAGCACGATGGCGCCGATGATGAGCACGCCCACGACGGCCCGCTGCCAGAAGTCGGGGATGCCCAGGATGGGCAGGGCGCGGTTGATCGTGAGGAGCAGCACCGCGCCGAGCGCCGCACCCCAGACGGTGCCGCTGCCGCCGAAGATCGCGACGCCGCCGATCACGGCCGCGCCGACCGCGTCGAGCTCCCAGCCCGAGCCGGCCTGCGAGCTGATCGTGCCGTATCGCGCGGCGTAGAGCACGCCGCCCAGCCCGGCGAGCGCGCCCGAGAGCACGAATGCGGTGAGCAGGCGCCGGGTGACGCGCAGGCCGTACAGCTCCGCGGCAGYCGGGTCGGAGCCGATCGCGTAGAACTCGCGTCCGGCCCGGGTGTTCTTCATGACCCAGCCGGCGATCACGAGCACCACCAGGGCGATGATCGTGAGGATCGGGATGAACAGGATCTGCCCGGTGCCGAGGGCGAGGAAGTCCTTCGGCAGGTCGGAGGCGTTCACCCGGTCGCTGCCCGTCCACAGCACGTTGATGCCGCGGTAGGCGTAGAGCGTGCCCAGGGTGATGACGAGCGACGGCACCTTCGCGAAGGCGACGAGCGCCCCGTTCACGAGGCCGAGCAGGCCGCCGAAGACGATCACGATGAAGAACACCGCGACGATCGGGATGCCCTGCAGGTCGATGAACAGCCGCCCGGTGAGGTAGGCCGAGAGGCCGAGCACCGAGCCGACCGAGAGGTCGACGTTGCGGGTGATGATGACGATCGCCTGGCCCACGGCCAGCAGCACGAGGATCGAGGGGGTGAGCAGCAGGTCGCGCCAGCCGTCGGAGCTGAACAGGAAGTTCGGGTTCGCGACGGTGGCGGCGAGGATGACGAGCAGCAGGGCGATGAGGATGCCGAACTCGCGCGCGGCTCCCACCGCCCGCAGTCGCTTGGTGACGTCGGACTTCTCGATGGTCGGGGCGGTCACGAGTGGGCTCCGGTCGCGTGGGTGGCGGCGAACATGACGTTCTCGGACGTGGCATCCGCTCGCTCGAGCTCTGCCGTGATGCGGCCCTCGCGCATGACGAGCACGCGGTCGGCCATGCCGAGCACCTCGGGCAGTTCGGACGAGATCATGAGGATGCCGATGCCGCGCCCCGCGAGCTCGGAGAGCAGGCGGTGCACCTCGGCCTTGGTGCCCACGTCGATGCCGCGGGTGGGCTCGTCGATGATGAGCACCTGCGGCTCGGTGGCGAGCCACTTGCCGAGCACGACCTTCTGCTGGTTGCCGCCCGAGAGCGTCGCGGCGACGGTGCTCATGGCGGTGGTCTTCACCTCGAGCCGGCTCGCCCAGACCTTCGCCGCGCGGTTCTCGACCCCCGACGTGATGAGGCCGGCCTTCGCGAGCTGGGTGCGGATGGCGAGCGTGAGATTGCGGGCGACGGATGACTCGAGCACGAGTCCCTGCTTGCGCCGGTCTTCGGGCACCAGCGCGATGCCCCGTCGCATGGCGCCCGCCGGGTCTCGCTTGGGCACGGATGCCCCGGCGAGCCGCACGGTGCCCGCGTCGTAGCCGTCGACGCCGAAGACGGCCCGCGCGACCTCGCTGCGGCCGGCGCCGACGAGGCCGGCGAGGCCCACGATCTCGCCAGAGCGCACGGTGAACGAGATGTCGTGGAAGACGCCGGCACTCGACAGTCCGTCGACCTCGAGCAGCGCGTCGCCGATGACCGTCTCCTGCTTGGGGAACAGTTCGGTGACGTCGCGGCCGACCATCTGCCGCACGAGCTCGTCGGGCGTCGTCTCGTCGATCGGCGTGGTGCTGATGTAGGCGCCGTCGCGCATGACGGTGACCGTGTCGCAGAGGTCGAACACCTCGTCGAAGCGGTGCGAGATGAACAGGAGCGCGCGACCCTCGTCGCGGAGGCTCCGCGCGATGGCGAAGAGGCGGTCGACCTCGACGCCCGAGAGGGCGGCGGTCGGCTCGTCCATGATGAGCACGCGGGCGTCGAGCGAGACGGCCTTGGCGATCTCGATGACCTGCTGGTCGGCGATGGAGAGTCCCTCCGCCGGACGGTCGGGATCGATCCGCACGGCGAGGCGCTGGAAGAGCGCCTCGACCTCGTGGCGCATCGCCTTGCGATCGATGCGTCCGAACCGGCCCACGGGCTGACGGCCCATGAACACGTTCTCGGTGACCGAGAGGTCGGGGAAGAGGGTGGGCTCCTGGTAGATCACGGCGATGCCCGCCGCCTTCGACTGCGCGGTGGAGGTGAAGTCGACCTCCTCGCCGTTCAGGCGGAAGTCACCGGCGTCGCGGCGGTAGAGCCCGGCGATGATCTTCACGAGCGTCGACTTGCCGGCGCCGTTCTCGCCGACGAGCGCGTGGATGGAGCCGGCCGCGAGGCGCAGGCTTCCCGAGCGCAGTGCGACGACCGCGCCGAACGACTTGACGACCCGTGACAGCTCGAGCATGGGCGGTGCGGCTGACGGCGGCGTGTCGGTCACGTGCGGTCCTCCTCGTTGAGGTGAATCTGATATGAATCGATTCAGGAGCGATTCAGGACTACTGTAGGGACGTCCCGGTGAACGGTCAAGCCCGGGACATCCTGACGCCGACCATCGATGACGAGGAGCGCGAATGCCAGCCGCGAGCATCCGTGATGTGGCGCAGCATGCCGGCGTCTCGGTCGGCACCGTCTCGAACGTGCTCAACCGCCCCGACGAGGTGTCGGCCGAGTCGATCGCCCGGGTGAGCCGCGCCATCGAGGAGCTCGGGTACGTGCGCAACGACGCCGCCCGCAAGCTCCGGGCCGGCGTGAGCACCACCGTGGGCTTCGTCGTGCTGAACGGCCAGAACCCGTTCTTCAACGACGTCGTGCGCGGCGCCGAGGACGAGGCGTCAAAGCACAACATCGCCGTGCTCTACGGCAACACCGACGAGGATGTTGCGCGCGAACGGCTCTACCTCGACCTCTTCGAGGAGCAGCAGGTGCGCGGCGTGCTCATCTCGCCGTACGGCGACATCCAGCCGCGGCTCGAGCGGCTGCGCGCCCGCGGCATCCCGGCCGTGCTCGTCGACCGGTTCGGCGGCAGCAGCCGGTTCAGCTCGGTGTCGGTCGACAGCGTCGCGGGCGGGCGCATGGCCGTCGAGCACCTCATCGACACCGGGCGGCGGCGCATCGCGTTCGTCGGCGGCCCGTTCGACATCCGCCAGGTCAACGAC
>NZ_JBFUCL010000076.1:0-12873 GCF_056405255.1 Agromyces sp. P1_H4
GTGGCGAGCCCGAGCGACAGGTGGTTCGTCGGCTCGTCGAGCAGGAACACGTGCGGCGGCCGGGCGATGACGAGCGCGAGAGCGAGCCGGCGCTGCTGCCCCACGGAGAGCGCGCCGACCGGGCGGTCCGCGTCCCGCGCCGCGATGAGCCCGAGGCTCGTCAGCGGCACCTGCTCGGCCCGGCGCGCGCCGAGCACCCGCTCGTACAGGCGCCGCGGCGTGGCATCCGGATCGGCGAACCGCACGTCCTGCTCGAGCAGCTGCACCCGCAGCCCCCTCCGCCGGTGCACGGTACCGGCGTCGACCGCCAGCGTGCCGGCGAGCACGCCGAGCAGCGTCGACTTGCCCGCGCCGATCGCGCCGGTCACCAGCAGCCGCGTCAGCGGCGCGACCTGCAGCGACTCGACCTCCAGCCGGCCGGCCACCGACACGTCGGAGAGCTGGAGCAGCAGCCCCGACGGCTCCTCGAGCGCGTGCGAGCCCGACGGGATGCCGGCGAACTCGAGCAGCGCGGGCGGCTTGCGCACCTGCTCCCGCTCCAGCGTGACGAGCCGCTGCTCGACGTTCCGCACGCGTCGCGACACCGTCTGCTCCACGTTGGCGCGCTTGAACTTGGTGATGAACTTGTCGTTGTCGGTCGCCGCCCGCCCGTGCGAGACGTTCCGCGCCGCGTCGTTCGCCGCCAGCCGCAGCCGGCGCAGCTCCTCCTGTTCGTCGTCGTACTGGCGCTGCCAGCGTTCGCGCTCCTCGGCCTTCACCGACAGGTACTCGCTGAAGCCGCCGCCGAAGACGGTGCCGCCGGATGCCGCGAGCACCTCGTCGCGCGAGGCTCCGGCCGTTGCGCCCGACGCCGCGAGCTGCAGCGCACCCGCCCGTCCGGGATCGAGGTCGAGCAACGCCGTCGCCACGCGATCGAGGAACTCGCGGTCGTGGCTCGCGAAGAGCACCGGCCCGCGCCAGCCGCGGAGCCGGTCCTCGAGGTAGGTGGCGGCGTCGTCGTCGAGGTGGTTGGTCGGCTCGTCGAGCAGCAGCGCGTCGGGTGATGACAGCAGCAGCGCCGCGAGCGCGAACCTGCTGCGCTGGCCGCCCGAGACCTCGTCGATCCGGCGATCGAGGCTGATGCCCGAGACGCCGAGCCCGTCCAGGACCTCGTCGCGACGGGACTCGACCGACCACACGTCGGCGCGCTCGGCCGCGTCGAGTGCCGTCGAGTAGCGGGCGGATGCCGCGACGACGGCAGCCTCGGACGCGCCCTCGGCGGCGAGTGCCGCGGCGGCCTCGTCGAGCTCGCGTTCCATGGCCCGCACCTCGGCGAGGGCGGCCTCGATCACGTCGCGGAGGCGCTGGTCGGGGCGGAACGGCAGCTCCTGGCGGAGGAGCCCCGTGCGAATGGGACGGGTGAGCCGCCCCGAGACATCGGCGTCGTCGAGTGCAGCGGATGCGGCATCCGAGCGCCCGTCGACGCCGGCGATGAGGCGGAGCAGCGTGGACTTGCCCACGCCGTTCTCGCCGATCAGGCCGAGCCGCTGCCCGGGCGGGACGGCGAAGCCGAGGTCGGTGAAGACGCGGCGGCCGCCGTAGGACGCCGACAGCCCGTCGGCGTGCAGGTGGAGGGAGTGTGAGAGGTGTACAGCCATGCGGGAACGTCCGTTCGCGAAGGCTCCCGGGTCGACGCGCGACGCCGCCGATGGCGGACGCGCGCGGACGATGCACCGACCGGCGCGCAGGCGGCACGATGGCGCGGGCGTCGACCCGGGAGCGGAGAGGAAGTCCCGCCGGGCATTCGCCGTCACGAGGGGTGCGCGCGCGACACTGTCGCGATCAGCTCAGCGTGCACACCCGGTGTCTACGGCGCCTCAGGCGCGGGACGATGGGATGTGCTCACTTCATAGCGGGGTCGACGATAACAGACGCCGCCGGCGGATGGCAAGCGATGTCTCGTGGCGGCTAGGCGGTGAGGTCGAGCACCTTCGCGGTCTCGGCGAGCGACGCCTCGGCGGCGGCGGGGTCGCTCGAGAGCTTCGTGCCGTAGCTCGGGATCATCTCGCGCAGCTTCGGCTCCCACGCCTCCATGCGCGCGGGGAAGCACCGCGAGAGCACGTCGAGCATGATCGGCGCGGCGGTGGAGGCGCCCGGCGACGCGCCGAGCAGGCCGGCGATGGTGCCGTCGGCGCCCGTGATGATCTCGGTGCCGAACTGCAGGATGCCGCCCTGCTTCGGGTCCTTCTTCATGACCTGCACGCGCTGCCCGGCCGTGATGAGCTCCCAGTCGGCGTCCTTCGCCGTGGGCATGAACTCGCGCAGCGCGGCCATCTTCTTCGAGCGGGAGGCGAGCAGCTCGGAGACGAGGTACTTCACGAGGTCGAAGTTCTTGAGCCCGACCTGGAGCATCGGGCCGAGGTTGTGCAGCCGGATCGAGAACGGCAGGTCGAACCAGGTGCTCGTCTTCAGGAACTTCGGCGTGAAGCCCGCGTACGGGCCGAACAGCAGGGCCGTCTCGCCGTCCACCACGCGGGTGTCGAGGTGCGGGACCGACATGGGCGGCGCACCCACGGCCGCCTTGCCGTAGACCTTCGCCTGGTGCTGGGCCACGACCTTCGGGTTCGTGGTGCGCAAGAACTGGCCCGAGATCGGGAAGCCCCCGAATCCCTTGATCTCCTCGATGCCCGAGTGCTGCAGCAGGGCGAGGGCGCCGCCGCCGGCGCCCACGAACACGAACCTCGCGTTCACGACCTTGGGCGTCTGGCCGACCGTGTGCCGCACGCGCAGCTTCCACGTGCCGTCCTTCTGGCGCTTGAGCCAGGTGACCTGGTGGTTCGTCTGGATGGACGCCCCGCGGCGCGAGATGTCCTCGAAGAGGAACTTCGTGAGGGCGCCGAAGTCGACGTCGGTGCCGGCGGCGATGCGCGTCGCGGCCACCTTCTGCTTCGGGTTGCGCTTCTTGGCGAGGAGCGGGGTCCACTCGGCGATGCGCTCGAGGTCCTCGGTGAACTCCATGTCGGGGAAGAGCGGCTGGTCCTTCAGCGCCTCGACCCGGCGGCGGAGGTAGTCGATGTTCGCCGCGCCCTTCACGAACGTCATGTGCGGCGTGGAGTTGATGAAGTTGTGCGGCTCGGGCAGCGCGCCCGTGGAGACCAGGTGCGCCCAGTACTGGCGGCTGATCTGGAACTGCTCGTTGATCGACACGGCCTTGCTCGCGTCGACGGTTCCGTCGGCGCCCTCGGGCATGTAGTTCAGCTCGCAGAGCGCGGCGTGGCCGGTGCCGGCGTTGTTCCACGCGTTCGAGGACTCCTGCGCGACCTCGCCGAGCCGCTCGTAGACGCGGATGCTCCAGTCGGGCTCCAACTGGGAGATCAGGGAGCCGAGCGTCGCGCTCATGATGCCCCCGCCGATCAGCACGACGTCGACGGTTTCCTCTGAATTCACGGATTCCAGTCTAGGTGCGCTGCGAAGGTGCCCCTGACCGGGTGACATCCCCGGCCCGAGGGGCGCGGGTCAGTCCAGCTCGCCGCCGTCGAGCTGCGGCATGCCGGCGTCGTCGAGCGGCCAGAACGGGTTGTGCGCGAACTCCCACAGGTTGCCGTCGGGGTCCCGGCCGTAGCCGCTGTAGCCGCCCCATTCGGTCGCCTCGGCGGGCTTGGAGACCTCGCCGCCTGCCGCCAGCCACTCGTCGAGCGCCACGTCGACCTCGTCGCGGCTGTCGAGGTTGATCGACAGCGAGACGCCCCGGAACCCGGGCGCCGAGGGCGCGTCGACCTCGGTCGCGAGGCCGCCGTCCACCGCGAGCTGCGGGCTCGTCCAGAGGGCGATGATCGGCCCTGGCGTGCGGAAGAACGTGATTCCGTCGGCCGAGTGCGTCGACTGGCGCCATCCCAGCCGACGGTAGAACGCGGTGGCCGCGTCGACGTCGTAGACGCCGAGGGTCACGAGGGAGAAGCGCTGGGGAATGGCCATAGCGCCGACGCTACTCCCCGGCGGCAGGCCCGGYCCGAAGCGCCGCTCAGCGAGCCGCTCAGAGCGCCGCGACGCCGCCCATGATGAGCCCGATCCCGGCGGTGATGAGCGCGGCGGTCAGCGAGACGACGCCCAGCCAGAGCAGCACGATGAGCCGGTTCGGCCGCTGGGGATCACGGCCGAGCACTGAGAGGAAGAAGCCCGCGGGCATGAGGATCGCCGCGATGGGCACGCCGAGACGTGCGAGCTGCATCCAGAACCCGTCGAGTGCGGCGTACGAGATCACTGAGAGGATCACCATCGAGAGCACGAGCAGCACGGCCGCATGGGCGTGCCCGGCCCGGTAGAAGTTGCCCTGCAGGCGGTTGGCCGAAACATGGCCGCGCACCACGCGCGTGAGGAAGTAGCCGCCGCTCTCGACGGTGACGAGCGCGAGCAGCAGGATGCCGATGAGGATGAGGTCGTTCGGGGCCGGCATGGCGTGGTCCTTCCTGGCTGGTGCATGATTGGATAGTTGTACTCTCCAATACTAGAGAGTTGAACTATCCAGTGCAAGGAGTCGGCATGCGGATCTCGGAACTCGCCGGTGCCTCGGGGCTGCCCGTCGCGACGATCAAGTTCTACCTGCGCGAGGGCCTCCTCCAACCGGGGCGCTCCACCTCGGCCACGCAGGCCGCCTACGACGACGCGCACGTGCGCCGCCTCCGGCTGATCCGCGCGTTGACCGGACCTGTCGGGCTCAGCGTGCAGCAGGCACGCACGATCCTCGAGCTCATCGACGACCCGGGCGACGACCTCTACCAGACGCTCGGGAGCGCGGTGAGTGCGCTGCCTCCGGCCGTCGAGGCGGCATCCGTCGACGACCCCGATCCCTATCCACGCGCACGCGCCGCCCTCGAGGCGCTCGGGCAGGTCTACGATCCCGGGTTCGCGGCGGTCGCCCAGCTCGAGGCGGCCCTCACCGCGACCGAGGACGCGGGGATGCCGCTGAGCGAGCCGCGACTGCTCGAATACGGCCGCCAGCTTCGGGAGCTCGCGGAATTCGACCTCGAGCAGATGCCGTCCGAACCGCACGCGGCCGTCGAGTACACCGTGCTCGGCACCGCCCTCTACGAGCCCGTGCTGCTCGCCCTGCGGCGCCTGGCGCACCAGGACGTCGCGGCGCAGCGCACGCTCGGGGCGGACGGCCTGACGTCCGGGCCGGACGGGGCCTGACGCCCGTCAGCCGGGGCCTCAGCGCCGCAGCAACGCTGCCAACGCCGGCAACTGGGCCGGGTCCTCCAGCGCGGAGCCGACCGCGACCGTGCGCACACCGGCCTCGAGGAATGCCGCGGCGTTCCGGGCGTCCATGCCACCGGTCGCCACGAAGCGTGCGTCGGGGAATGGGCCGGCCATCGCGCGGAACCATGCAGGCCCGAGCAGCGACGCGGGGAACGCCTTCAGCCACGAGAGCCCGAGCGCCATGGCGGCCTGCACCTCGGTGGGCGTCGCGACGCCGGGCAGGGGCGGGAGTCCGGCCGCGGCCGACGCACGGACGACGTCGGCGTCGAGGCCGGGGCTGACGGTGAAGGCGGCGCCGGCGGATGCCGCGAGCTCGACGTGACGCGTCGACACCACGGTGCCCGCTCCCACGAGCCGCCCCTCGGCACGGCCGGCCTCCGCGACCGCGGCGAGCGCGTCCACGTCAGCCTCGGACTGGATGGGCAGCTCCACCGCCTCGATGCCGAGCTCCCACGCCCGGCGGGCGAGCTCGATGCTGCGGTCGACGCCGAGCCCGCGGAAGATCGCCATGAGCGGGCGCCCGGCGAGAATCCGGTCGAATTCGGCGTTCGTGACGTCGGCGCCGGCGCTGCTGGTCATGCTCGGTCCTCTCGTGGGCTCCTGGGGAAGTCGGCCGTGTCGGCGAGCACGAGCACGGCTCGCGCGTGTCCGGCAACGAGACGGTCGGTGGATGCCGCACCGTCGAGCCAGGCGTGCAGGTACCCGGCCGCGAAGGCGTCGCCCGCCCCGACCGGCTCGACGAGCTCGACGGTGAGCGCCGGAACGTGCATGACGTCATCCCCACCGTCGTCGGGGCGGGCGAACTCCGTGGCGCCGACCTCGCCGTCCTTCACCACGAGCACGGGCGGCTCGGGCAGCAACGCGCGCACCTGGTCGATGCGTGACACACCCCAGAGGGCCTCGGCCTCGTCGCGCCCCACGAACGCGACGGTGGCGCGAGCGGCGAGATCGTGCAGGCGCCGCGCCGCGGCATCCGTCGACGGCCAGAGCGCCGCGCGATGGTTGACGTCGAAGCTGACCGGGACGCCGTGCTCGGCGGCGGCGTCGAACAACGCGTCGACGAGCGCATCGCATGACGCGGAGAGCGCGGGCGTGATGCCGCTGAGGTGCAGGAGCCGCACCCGGTCGAGCGGAAGCGCCGACACGTCGCCCGGGCCGAGCCGGGACGCCGCCGAGCCGGCACGGTAATAGCCGACGCCTCGGCCCGGGTCCTTGACGTACAGGCCGGTCGGTGCGCCCGCGTCCACCGTCACCCACCGGGTGTCGACGCCGCGCCCCGCGAGCTGCCGCACGAGCCGGCGGCCGAGCGCGTCGTCACCCACGGCGCCCGCCCAGGCGGCCGCCCGCCCCAGCGCGGCGAGGTGCGAGGCCACGTTCGCCTCGGCGCCGCCCGCGTCGATGTGGAAGTCGAGGGYCGTCTCGAGGGACTCGGCTGAGGACGGCGCCACGAGCGCCATCGTCTCCCCGACGGCGAGGACCTCGGGTGCGGGATTCGCGCGGTCATCGTCGTTCACGTGGTCATCGTCGCCGGTGTGCAGATATGATGCAAGCCGGTTGCAACATGTGCAACATGCGGGAGAGGAATGCGGATGCCGCGTGGAATCGACGACCTCGGCGACGAGGTGCTCGCCGCGAGCGATACCGGGCTCCCCCGGCGGGCCGCGGGTCTCACGGTGCGCGACTTCCTCGCTACCGAACCGCGCCTCGAGGAGTTCTGGACGCCGCTCACGGTGCTCGACGCCCGGGCATTGCGCCGCAACGCGGACACCATCCAGGCGTGGGCCGCGGCGCACGGCATGGAGCTCATGCCGCACGGCAAGACCACCATGGCGCCCGCGCTCTGGCGACTGCAGCTCGACGCGGGCGCGACGGGGCTCACCCTCGCGACGCCCGGGCAGGTGCGCACCGCTCGCGCGTTCGGCATCTCCGCCGTCATGCTCGCCAACGCCCTGGTGGCTCCCGACGCCCTCGCGTTCGTCGCGGGCGAGCTCGACGACGCGGCGTTCGCGTTCGCGTGCTGGGTCGACTCGCCCGACACGGTCGAGGCCATGGAACGCGGCCTCGCGGCATCCGGCATCTCGCCGGCCCGGCGGATCGACGTGCTCGTCGAGCTCGGCGCCCCGGGGGGCCGCACCGGCGCTCGCTCCCTCGATGCCGCCGAGGCAGTCGCCCGTCGCGTCGCCGCGTCGCCGGTGCTGCGCCTCGCAGGCGTCGCCGGGTACGAGGGCAGCCTCGGGCACGACCGGTCGGCCCGGACGCTCGCGGCCGTGCGCGACTACCTCGCCGACCTCGTCGAGCTGCACCAGGTCGTGCAGCGCATCGTCGCCGAGTCGGGTGACGCGGGGGCCGACGCGCTCATCGTGACAGCGGGCGGCAGCGCGTACCTCGACCTGGTCGCCGAGGCGTTCGGGCCGGCGATCGAGGCGGATGCCGCGGCCGGCCGCCGCACGCGATGGATCCTCCGCTCGGGCGCCTCGCTGCTGCACGACGACGGGTTCTACCACGGCATCTCACCGCTCGACGCGGGCCGTGCGGCGGCCGGCCGGCCCGCCCTCGCACCGGCCATGCGCGGCTACGCCCGGGTCGTCTCGCATCCCGAGCCGGGCCTCGCGCTGCTCGACGGCGGCAAGCGCGACTTCCCCTACGACGAGGGCCTGCCCGTGCCGTTCGGGGTCGCGCCCTCGCTCGGGGCTGAGGAGGAGCCGCTCGCCGGGGCATCCGTCACGGCCGTCAACGACCAGCACGCGTTCCTCCGGTCGGATGCCGCGCTGCCGGTCGACGTCGGCGACGTGGTGTCGCTCGGCCTCTCGCATCCCTGCACGGCCTTCGACAAGCGCCGCTGGCTGCCGGTGGTGGACCACGCAGGCAGCACCCGTGTCGTCGACCTCGTGCGCACGTTCTTCTGAGTCCGGCCGATGAGGATCCTGATCCGCGAGGTGCGCCCGGTCGACGCCGACGGCTTCGGCTTCGGCGCGCCGGACGCGACCGTCGACGTGGTCGTCGAGGCCGGCCGCATCGCTCGCATCGAGGCATCCGGAACGACGTCGACCGCGGGCGCCGGCGGCGTGGACACGGTCATCGACGGCGCCGGGCGCCTGCTCATGCCCGGCTTCGTCGATGCGCACGCCCACGCCGACGGGCTCCTCTTCGACGCCGACGTGCAGCTCGGACTGCTTCGGCAGGGCGTCACGACGGTGATCGGCGGGCAGGACGGCGTCTCGTACGCCCCGGGCGACGGAGCCTACGCGAGCGACTACTTCGCCGCGATCAACGGCCGCCATCCCGGCTATCGCGGCGGTGGGGTCGGCGCGCTGCTCGCCGGCTACGACGGCACGACGCCCCTGAACGCCGGCTACCTGGTGCCGGCGGGCACGGTGCGCCACGAGGTGTGTGGGCGGTCGACGGATGCCGCGTCGCCGGCGCAGCTCGACGAGATGCGCGCCCTCGTGGCCGACGGGCTCGCCGCGGGCGCCCTCGGCCTCTCGACCGGCCTCGACTACGTTCCGGGGGTCTTCGCGCTCACCGCCGAGCTCGCCGCCCTCGCCGAGCCGGTCGCGGCGGCCGGCGGCGTGTACGTCTCGCACCTGCGCGGCGGGTACGAGGCGAACTCGCGCGCCGGCACCGACGAGGCGGCCGCGATCGCCCGGCACGCGGGCGTCCCGGTGCACGTGTCGCACTTCCACGCCGAGCCGCCGATCGTGCACGAGCTCCTGCGCGAGCTCGCGGCATCCGGCGTCGACGCGACCTTCGACGCGTATCCCTACACGCGAGGCTGCTCGATCCTGGCGATGCCCATCCTGCCCGCGTACCTCACCGTGCGGCCGACCGCCGAGGTGCTGGCCGTCCTGGCCGACCCCGACGAGCGCGCGGCGCTGCTGCGCGACTGGTTCCCGACGATCGTCGACTACCCGAGCCTCGGCCCCGACTGGCCGGGCATGCTCACGCTCGCGCACGTCGGCGCGCCCGAGTACGCGTGGGCGCACGGGCTGACGCTCGCCGAGGCCGCCCGACGCGCAGGCTCCACGCCGGCCGTCTTCGCCCTCGACGTGCTCGTGGCGTCGCGGCTCGAGGTGAACGTGGTCATGGCGGTGCGCGGCGAGCGCTCCCCCGCCGAGCTCGCGTCGATCCTCGCGCACCCGCGGGCGCTCGGCGGCTCCGACGGCATCTTCGTCGGAGCCCACCCGCATCCGAGGGCGCGCGGCTCCTTCGCGCGCTACCTGCGCTCCCTCGTCGTCGACGAGCAGGTGCTCGGCTGGCCGGATGCCGCGGCCCTCGTCTCCACGCGCGCCGTCGACCGGTTCGGGCTCGGCCGCCGCGGGCGCATCCGCCCGGACTGGATCGCCGACCTCGTGCTCGTGGACCCCGCCCGCGTGCGCGACCGCGCCACCTACGWCGCACCCCTCGCGCTCGCGGAGGGCATCGACGACGTGCTCGTCGCCGGCGTGCCCGTGCTCGCGGGCGGCGAGCTCACCGGAGCGACGCCCGGCCGCGGCATCCGCAGATCGCACCAGTCGTCGTACCCAGAGGAGGCCTGACATGTCGCAGAGCGTGACCCGCGCCGCCCGCATCATCGACGCCATCGCCGCCGACCCGCGCACCGTCGCCGAGCTCGCCGAGTCGTTCGGGCTGCACCGGTCGACGATGTTCCGCGAACTGCAGTCGCTCGAGGAGGTCGGCTGGGTGCGCCGCCGAGGCAGCGGCCGGTACGCCCTCGGCACCCRCCTCGCCGCGCTCTCGCGACAGGCGCTCGACTCGCTCGACCTGCGCGACGCCGGCGCCGAGCACGTGCGGCGCCTCCACCGACGCACCGGCAACACCGTGCACCTCGCGGCGCTCATGGACCGCTCGATCGTCTACGTCGACAAGGCCGAGGACGAGGCGGGCGTGCGCATGTACTCGCGCGTCGGCAAGGCCGTGATCCCCTACAGCTCCGCGGTCGGCAAGGCGATCCTCGCGAACCTCGACGCGGCCGGCCGCGACGCGGTGCTCGGCGGCGTGACCTGGGAGCGCCACACCGAGCACACGATCACCACGCGCGAGCGGCTCGACCGCGAGCTCGCCGTCGTGGCCGAGCGCGGCTGGGCCGTCGACGACCGCGAGTTCGAGCCGTTCGTGAACTGCATCGCCGTGCCGATCCGCAGCTCGCTGGGCGTCGTCGGCGCGATCTCCGTGAGCGCGGTGCGGATGGTCGCCGACCTCGAACGCCTGCAGACGTTCCTGCCCGCCCTGCGGGAGGCCGCCGACGCGATCGCCGACGAGATCGGGTGACCGGATGCCGCGGGCGCGCGCCTGCGGCATCCGTCACCGCCACCCCGACCAACCACCGAACCGAACCACACCCACCACACGCACCACCCGCACCACAACGAACCGAACACCGGAGGAACCATGTCCAAGACCGCCGTCACGCTCTCGAACGCCCCGAAGCCCGCCGGGCCCTACAGCCACGGCGTCGTCGCCAACGGCTTCCTCTACACGGCCGGATTCGGCCCGCAGGATCCGGCGACCGGCCAGGTCGTCGAGGGCGGCGCCGCCGAGCAGACCCGGCAGGTGCTGCGCAACATCGGCGCGGTGCTCGCCGAGTACGGCCTCACCTTCGACGACGTCGTGAAGGTGACCGCGCACCTCGAGGACCTCGCCGACTTCGCGGAGTACAACGTCGCGTACGCCGAGTTCTTCACCGAGCCCTACCCGGTGCGCACCACGGTCGGCTCGCGGCTGGCGAACATCCTCGTCGAGATCGACGTGGTGGCGGCGATCCCGCAGGACTGAGCGGCGGGGCCCACCGAATACGCAGGATGAGCGGCCTCGCGAGCGTCGATCCGAGGCGGGGGGCCTGCTCATCCTGCGTATTCGAGTGAATGCCAAGGAGGTCAGGCGATGCCGCCACCGTCGACGACGAGCGCCGAGCCGGTCACATAGCTCGACTCGTCGCTCGCGAGCCAGACGACGGCCGCGGCGATCTCGCGCGGCTCGCCCATGCGCTGCAGGGGGCGGTCGGCGGCCTCGGCGAGGAACGCGTCGGCGTCCTGCGACAACTGGCGCGCCTCGTCGCGGAGCATGCCGGTGTTCACATCGCCCGGATTCACGGAGTTGACGCGGATGCCCTGCGGGCCGTGGTCGATCGCGAGCGCGCGGGTCATGTTCACGACCGCGCCCTTCGACGCGCAGTACGAGATCGCCCGGCCACCGCCCTTGAGGCCCCAGCCGGAGCCGGTGTTGACGATCGATCCGCCGCCCGCGGCGGCCATGATCGGCACGACGTGCTTGCACATGAGGAAGATCGACCGCACGTTCACCCCGAACACCCGGTCCCACTCCTCGACCGAGGTCTCGACGGCGGTCGTGCGGCGGATGATCCCCGCGTTGTTGAAGACGACGTCCACGCCGCCGAGCTCGGCGACGGTGGTGGCGACGACCCGCTCGATGTCGGCCTCGCTCGCGACATCCGCCGCGATGGCGATGGCGACCCCACCGGCCTCCCGGATCTCGGCCGCGACGGCTTCAGCGGCCTCGGCGTTCAGGTCCACGACGGCGACGGATGCCCCCTCCGCGGCGAGCGCGAGGGACGTGGCACGTCCGATCCCACCGGCGCCGCCGGTGACGATGGCCTGCTTGTTCTCAAGGCGCATGGCCTTCTCCTTCGTGTTCTGGTGCGTGGACTGGATAGATGCTGCTGGCGGAAGGACCCGTGACGACACGGACGTACCCGGCGAGCGCCGCGTCCACGTCGGCGTCGCCCGTGTCGACGAGCAGGGCCCGTCCGCCGAGGTCGATGAGCTTCTGCTCGGGCGCGACGACGATGAGCGGGTCGTCGCCGAGGGCGCGGAGCACGCAGGCGGAGAGCTGCTGGTTGCCGCGCCCGAGCAGGAAGCCCTGGCCGCCGATCACCGTGACGACCGCCTTGGCGGGCCCGTGGCGCACCTCATCGAGGAGCTCCGCCTCGGAGGCGCCGACACGCACGACCCGGCCGTCGAGCACGACGTCGACGCCGAGGGGCGTCTTCGCGACTCCGAGCTCCTGTGCGAGGGCCGCCATCGTGCCGCCCGGCCCGAGCAGGTAACGCACGCCGGGGCGCATGGCGGATGCCGCACCCCGGGCCGCGCCGAGCACGGCCGCCTGCTCGCCCGCGGGGGTCGCCGCCTTGCGCGCTTGCGTCCGACCTTGGCGATGCGGCACGGCCAGCTCACCGAAGAGCCGTGGCTCTACGTGGGCATGCCGCATCGCGTCCTCGTCGACGTCGAGCACCTCGAGCTCCCGGACGGGGAACCCGCGGCCGTCATCGGCGGCGAGCCATGCCGCGGCGAGCCCGCCGGACGCCTGCGGGCTCACACCGAAGACGGGCGAGTACATCTTCACGCCGGCCGGGATGCCGAGGGCCGGCACCTCCGTCGAGACCGAGACCGCGACGTCGCGCGCGGTGCCGTCGCCGCCGGCGAACAGCACGAGCGAGGCTCCCGCGTCGGCGATGGCCCGCGCGGCGTTCGAGGTGTCGGCGGCGCTCGTCGGGGCGTCCGCGCGGAACACGACCACCGGCTCGAGGCCGGCCTCGCGCACGACGTCCTCGCCCATCCCGCCGGCCGCCGTGAGCACGCGGGCACCCGGCCGGCCCGCGGCCACGACCGCGAGCGCCACGAG
>NZ_JBFUCL010000077.1:0-12861 GCF_056405255.1 Agromyces sp. P1_H4
AACCCGAGCAGCGCGACGGCCGCGAGCAACCCGAGCAGCGCGACGGCCGCGAGCATCGATCCGCCGAGCCCGTCGGGGCCGGTGTCGGGCAGCGTCGCCGTCGCCGTCGAGGCCGGCGTCACCGTCTGCGGCACGACAAGAGCGGGCGCCGCCGGCACCGCGAAGTCGGCACTCGTGGCGAGCACCACCGACTCGAGCGGAACGAAGTTCCCGCCATTTCCGAGGAAGGGCGGCTCCTCCCATGTGCCCGTCCACACGCCCTCGACCCATACGGTGTAGGCGCGGCCGCCCGGCAACGAGCCGAACGTGAGCGCGGCCGTGCCGGTCGAATCGCCCGTCACCAGCTGCGGCTCGCCGGAGGGCATGCCATCGTGGTCGCCCACGTCGCTCACCCATACCGTGTAGTCCACCCCGTTCACGAGGCTCGACAGGGTCACGTTCACGCCGCCATCGCCGTCGTCGGCCGTGGGCGTGACCTCGACCTGCGCCGCCGGCTGGCACGGTTCGATCGCGACCCCGACCCAGTCGTACGTCGGGGCCGGGGGTTGCTCGGCGCCGGGGAGCGGCTGCCATTCCGCGTAGGCGTAGTAGTTGCCCGGGGGCATGTCGGCGAGGTCGATCACTTCGGTCGCACCGTACTCATCCAAGGGCCCGCCGGTCGAGAAGTTCGGCCCCTCCACGTCGTAGACGACGAGACCGCCCGCGACGAGCTCGGTCAGGGTGAGCAGCATCGACCCGGTGCGATCGGTGCTGCACGAGGTGACCTCCACGGCCACGCCGAGGTCGGCGCAGGGCCCCACGGTGGCGGGGAGTTGGGCCACGACACTGCCGACGTCGCCGACTCCCTCGGCGAGGGCGATGAAGTACGAACCCGGCGCCGCATCGAAGCTCCCCGTGCCGGTGGGGCCGGTTCCGAGGCCCCGCTGCTCGATGAGGAACCCGTCCGCGTCGAGCAGGGCGACGAACTTCTCGAACGTCGAATCGGCAAACGTGTACGCGTAGTCGATCCGGCCCGTCTGGTAGTAGCCGCAGTCCCTGACCGTGACGGTGAGCGGATCCCCCTCCGCGSCGGTCGCCGGCGCGGCGAGGGCGCCGACGCCGAGCAACGCCAGGCCGGTGACGACGAGCGCCGCCAGCGCAGCCCGCCATGGCTGGCGCACGCCACGGGGTCGGGAGGATCGGTTCGCGGGCACGCCGATGCGGCTCATGGCATCACTCCCTCGGGTCGGGACAGCCGATTCGCGGTCAATGTATCGCGTGCCGAACGGCGGCGCACCCCCCGGAACAGGGGCATGCAGGCGGGATGACGCGCTCAGCGAACGCAGCGGCCCGCCAGCTCCCGGCTCGGCCGAGGCGTCGCACCCCCGACTTAGGCTTGAGCGCATGAGCATGCATGCGAGCGCGCCGGGGGGCCAGACCGGCAGGTACGGCAAGGCGCGCACCCGCATCGCCTCGGCCGACGAGTCGGCGCAGCGGGCCGAGAACGCCGAGGCCCCCAAGATCCCGCACCTGCTCCGCCGCATCTCCGAGCTGTTCGTCGACCACAAGGTCGCCCTCGCCACCACCGTGGTGCTCGTGCTCATCGGGGCGGCGCTCAGCGTCATCCCGCCGCTGCTCACCCAGCGGGCGTTCGACGACGGCCTCTTCCCGGTCGGCGCCGACGGCGATGTCACGGGCCCGAACCTCCCGGTGCTCGCGTGGATCGTCGGCGCGATGATCCTCGTCTACATCGTCTCGGCGCTGCTCGGCGTCTGGCAGACGTGGCTCACCGCCACCATCGGCAACAAGGTCATGGGCTCGCTCCGCGTGCGCCTCTTCACGCACCTGCAGTCGATGGAGCTCAGCTTCTTCACGCGCACCAAGACGGGCGTCATCCAGTCGCGCCTGCAGAACGACGTGGGCGGCGTGGCATCCGTGCTCACCAACACCGTCTCGAGCGTGCTCGGCAACACCGTCACCGTCATCTCGGCGTTCGTCGCCATGCTGATCCTCAGCTGGCAACTCACGGTCATCGCGCTCGTGCTGCTGCCGTTCATGGTCATCGCGCAGCGACGCGTGGGGCAGGTGCGGGCGCGCATCGCCGGCAAGACCCAGGAGTCGCTGTCGGAGATGACCGCCATCACGCAGGAGACCCTCTCGGTCTCGGGCATCCTGCTGTCGAAGAGCTTCACGCGACAGCGGAGCGAGATCGACCGCTACGCCGACGAGAACCGGAACCAGATCCAGCTGCAGGTGAAGCAGCAGATGACGGGCCAGTGGTTCTTCGCGATGGTGGGCATCTTCATGTCGGCGATCCCCGCCATCGTCTACCTCGTCTCGGGGTGGCTCATCGCCGGCGGCACCGCGGATGTCACGGCCGGCACGATCGTCGCGTTCACGACCGTGCAGGCGCGGCTGCTGTTCCCGCTCATGGGGCTCATGCGGGTCGCACTCGACCTGCAGACCTCGAGCGCCCTGTTCGCGCGCATCTTCGAGTACCTCGACCTGAAGCCCTCGATCACGGATGCCCCGGCGGCGCGTGCGGTGACCGCGGGGCCGGCGCTCGGGCGGGTGGAGTTCGACGACGTCACGTTCCGCTACCCCGACGCCGAGGGCGAGGGGCGCCCCACGCTCGACGGCGTGAGCTTCACCATCGAGCCGGGACAGTTCGCCGCGTTCGTCGGTCCGTCGGGCGCCGGCAAGACCACCGTGTCGTACCTCGTGCCGCGACTCTACGAGGCGTCGGAGGGTGCGGTGCGATTCGCCGGGGAGGACGTGCGCGACCTCAGCCAGGAGTCGCTCATCTCGCACATCGGCATCGTGAGCCAGGAGACCTACCTGTTCCACGCGTCGATCGCCGACAACCTGCGGTACGCGAGGCCCGACGCCACCGACGCGGAGCTCGAGGCGGCGGCCCGCGCGGCGAACATCCACGAGACGATCGCGTCGTTCCCCGAGGGGTACGAGACGATCGTGGGGGAGCGCGGCTACCGTCTGTCAGGCGGCGAGAAGCAGCGCATCGCGATCGCGCGCGTGCTGCTGAAGGACCCGGCCGTCCTGGTGCTCGACGAGGCGACGAGCGCGCTCGACACCATCTCGGAGCGCGTGGTGCAGCAGGCGCTCGACGACGCGGCCCGCGGCCGCACGACGATCGCGATCGCGCACCGGCTGTCGACCGTGGTGTCGGCCGACGTCATCTTCGTGATCGTGGCCGGCCGAGTCGTCGAGCAGGGCACGCACGCCGACCTGGTGCTCGCCGACGGCGTGTACGCGTCGCTGTACCGCCAGCAGGAGGAGCGCACCGTCCTCGAGGCCTGACGGCCGCGCGGTGGCCGCCACCGCCGGACGCCGCCGCCACGATCCCTTCGCCATGCGCGTCGCTCGGGCGCGGCATCCGCTCGACGAATAGGCTCGATGGGTCGGCGGAGGGGGAGATCCCATGACGGAGGAACAGGACGAGACCGGCTCGGGGGCATCCGGAGCCGCGCCGCTCGTGAACGGATCGGCTGGGCCTGCGCCCGACGGGTCATCGCGGGGGGCCGCCGCCGACGCGCCGCCGGCGGCGCTCGCGAGCAGCCTGAAGCCGCGCGTCATCGGGCTCGCCGCGGCGGGCGCGGTCGGCGGCTTCCTGTTCGGCTTCGACTCGTCGGTGGTGAACGGCGCGGTCGACGCGATCCAGTCCGAGTTCGACCTCACCGCGGTCGTCACCGGGTTCGCGGTGGCGAGCGCCCTGCTCGGCTGCGCGCTCGGCGCCGAGCTCGCCGGGCGGCTCGCCGACCGGTTCGGCCGCATCCCGGTCATGCTGATCGGGGCGATCCTCTTCCTCGTGTCGTCGATCGGGTCGGGCTCCGCATTCGGGGTCATCGACCTCATCGTGTGGCGCGTGATCGGCGGCGTCGGCATCGGCATCGCGTCGGTCGTGTCGCCAGCGTACATCGCCGAGATCTCGCCGCGGCTCATGCGCGGCAGGCTCGCGTCGCTGCAGCAGCTCGCCATCGTCTTCGGCATCTTCGCCGCCCTGCTCTCGGACGCGCTGTTCGCCAACGCCGCCGGCGGGGCGGGCGAGCCGTTCTGGTTCGGCATCGACGCCTGGCGCTGGATGTTCCTCGCGTGCGTGGTGCCGTCCGTGATCTACGGCGCGCTCGCCCTCACCCTGCCCGAGTCGCCGCGATTCCTCGTGAAGGCCGGCAAGGAGGACGACGCCCGCCGGGTGCTCACCCGCATCCAGCCGGGCGACGAGGATCGCGGCATCCGCGACATCCGAGCCTCCATGCACGAGGACTCGCTCGCCAAGCGCAAGGGCGCCCTGCGCGGGCGCGTGTTCGGGTTGCAGGGCATCGTGTGGATCGGCATCCTGCTCTCGGTGTTCCAGCAGTTCGTCGGCATCAACGTGATCTTCTACTACTCGACGACGTTGTGGCAGGCGGTGGGCTTCGACGAGTCCGACTCGTTCACCATCAGCGTGTTCACCTCGATCACGAACATCGTGGTCACCTTCGTGGCGATCGCGCTCGTCGACCGCATCGGCCGGCGCCCGCTGCTGCTCACGGGCTCGGCCGGCATGACCGTCGCCCTCGCGACGATGGCGGTGGCGTTCGCGAGTGCCGTGACGGTCGACGGCGAGCTGAGCCTGCCCGGTGCCTGGGGGCCGATCGCGCTCGTCGCGGCGAACCTCTTCGTCGTCTTCTTCGGCTTCTCATGGGGACCGCTCGTGTGGGTGCTGCTCGGCGAGATCTTCCCGGGGCGCATCCGGGCGCGGGCGCTGGGCCTCGCCGCAGCGGCCCAGTGGATCGCCAACTTCCTCGTCACGGTGACGTTCCCGGTGCTGTCGAACTTCTCCCTCTTCTTCACCTACGGCATGTACGCGACCTTCGCCGCGCTGTCGTTCGTGTTCGTGTTCTGGAAGGTGCCCGAGACGAACGGCATGTCCCTCGAGGAGTCCGAGACGGTGTTCCCGGCGAAGGGATCGGCCCGCCGCCCGGCCGTGGAATCGGGCTAGGCTGTGGCCGCACCCACACGAGGAATGAACACGGCATGAAGTACGCAGAGACCATCGTCGATCTCGTCGGCGACACCCCGCTCGTCAAGCTCCACAAGGTCACCGCGGGGGTGACGGATGCCACGGTGCTGGTCAAGCTCGAGTACTTCAACCCGGGTGGCTCATCGAAGGACCGCATCGCCGCGCGCATCATCGATGCCGCCGAGCGCGAGGGCAAGCTGAAGCCCGGCGGCACGATCGTGGAGCCGACGAGCGGCAACACCGGCGTCGGCCTGGCCCTCGTCGCGCAGCAGCGCGGCTACAAGTGCATCTTCGTGTGCCCCGACAAGGTCGGCGAGGACAAGCGCAACGTGCTCACGGCCTACGGCGCCGAGGTGGTCGTGACCCCGACCGCGGTGGCGCCCGACAGCCCCGAGTCGTACTACGGGGTGTCCGACCGGCTCGCACGCGAGATCCCCGGCGCGTTCAAGCCCGACCAGTACTCGAACCCCAACGGGCCGCGCTCGCATTACGAGACCACCGGCCCCGAGATCTGGCGCGACACCGACGGCACGGTCACGCACTTCGTGGCGGGCGTGGGCACGGGCGGCACCATCACGGGCACGGGCCGCTACCTGCGCGAGGTGTCGGGCGACACCGTGCGCATCATCGGCGCGGACCCCGAGGGATCCGTCTACTCGGGCGGCACCGGCCGCCCCTACTTCGTGGAGGGCGTCGGCGAGGACTTCTGGCCGACGGCCTACGACCCCGCCGTGCCGCACGAGATCATCGCGGTCAGCGACGCCGAGTCGTTCGCGATGACGCGCCGGCTCGCGCGCGAGGAGGGCATCCTCGTGGGCGGCTCGAGCGGCATGGCCGTGGTCGCAGCGCTGAAGGCCGCGGCATCCGCCGGCCCCGACGACGTGTTCGTGGTGCTGCTGCCCGACTCGGGTCGCGGCTACCTCGGCAAGATCTTCAACGACAAGTGGCTGCGCGCCTACGGCTTCGGCAACGCACCCGCCGGCCACACCGTGCGCGACCTGCTCGGCGCGAAGGCCGACCGCACGGCGCCCCTCGTCTACGTGCACCCGGCCGACACGGTGCGGGAGGCCATCGACCGCATGACCGAGACGGGCGTCTCGCAGCTCGTCGTGCTCTCGGCGGAGCCCCCCGTGGTGCTCGGCGAGGTGCTCGGCGCGCTCCACGAGGAGGTGCTGCTCGACCTCGTGTTCTCGGGGAAGGCGAAGCTCACCGACGAGGTGTCGACCGTCGTGGGCGAGCCGCTCGACCTCATCGGCGTGAACGAGCCCGTCGCCACCGCCCGCTCGGCGTTCGCGACGGCGCCCGCGCTGCTCGTCACCGACGGCGGCAAGGCGCTCGGCGTCATCACCCGCACCGACCTCCTCACCTACCTGTCGGCCTGAGCGGCCGCGCGCACCACCCGGAAGGCACCCGCACCATGCTCCACGACGACGCCCGCTTCGACACCCGCGCCATCCACGCCGGCCAGGAGTTCGATCCCACCACCGGCGCGGTCATCCCGCCCGTGTACCTCACCTCGACCTACGTGCAGGACGGCATCGGCGGCCTCCGCGGCGGCTACGAGTACTCGCGCGGCGGCAACCCCACCCGCACGGGTCTCGAGACGCAGCTCGCCGCGCTCGAGGGCGGCATCCGCGGCCTCTCGTTCGCGTCGGGCCTCGCGGCCGAGGACGCGCTGCTCCGCACGGTGCTCGTGCCCGGCGACCACGTGGTGATCGGCAACGACGTCTACGGCGGCACGCATCGGCTCATCCGCAAGGTCTTCGGCGCCTGGGGCATCCGGCACACCGCCGTCGACACCAGCGACCTCGACGCGGTGCGCGGGGCGATCGAGCTCGGCGCGACCAAGGTGCTCTGGGTCGAGACCCCGTCGAACCCCCTCATGAAGATCTCGGATGTCGCGGCGCTCGCCGAGCTCGGCAGCGAGGCGGGCGTGCTCGTGGTCGTCGACAACACGTTCGCGTCGCCGGCGCTGCAGCAGCCGATCGCCCTCGGCGCCGACGTGGTCGTGCACTCCACCACGAAGTACCTCGGCGGCCACTCCGACGTGGTCGGCGGGGCGCTCGTGTTCGCGGCGGGGCAGGAGGAGCTCGCCGAACGCGTCGCGTTCACCCAGTTCGCCGCCGGCGCCGTGTCGGGGCCGTTCGACGCGTTCCTCACCTCGCGCGGCATCAAGACGCTCGGCATCCGGATGCAGCGGCACAGCGAGAACGCGATGGCGATCGCGCAGCGGCTCGAGGGCCACGCCGGCATCGAGCACGTGTTCTACCCCGGGCTCGAGTCGCACCCCGGGCACGAGCTGGCGGCCCGGCAGATGTCGGGCTTCGGCGGCATGATCTCGATCTCGCTGACGGGGGGCGCCGCGGCCGCGCGCCGGTTCGCGGAGTCGACGTCGCTCTTCCAGCTCGCGGAGTCGCTCGGCGGCGTGGAGTCGCTCGTGAACTACCCGTCCGAGATGACGCACGCGTCGGTGCGCGGCACCGAGGCGGAGGTTCCCGAGTCCATCGTGCGGCTGTCGGTCGGCATCGAGGACGTCGACGACCTGCTCGGTGATATCGACGAGGCGCTCGGCCGCCTGTAGCGGTCGGGCGGATGCCGCGGCATCCGTCGCCCGTCGCGCTCGGCCGGCCGTCGCGGCATCCGTCTCCCACCGCGGTGGGACAATGGAGGGAGCGGCGTGCGGCACGTCACCGGCGCCGAGGAGATGATCTCCATGGTCTGGTTCTGGGTCACCCTGGTCATCGTGGTCGTGCTCGTGATCGTGCTGTTCTTCATGTCGGTGAAGATCGTGAAGCAGTACGAGCGCGGGGTGGTGCTGCGCTTCGGCCGGTTGCAGAGCGTGCGCGATCCCGGCATCCGGTTCATCATCCCCATCGTCGACGTCATGACGAAGGTGTCGTTCCGCATCGTCACCCTTCCGATCCAGTCGCAGGGCATCATCACGCGCGACAACGTGAGCGTGGGGGTGTCCGCCGTCGCCTACTACCGCGTGGTCGACGCCGTGAAGTCGGTCATCGCGATCGAGAACGTGCAGTCGGCGATCGACCAGATCGCCCAGACCACGCTGCGCAAGGTGGTCGGCCAGCATCACCTCGACGAGGCGCTCTCCGACACGGCGACGTTGAACGCCAACATCCGTGTGATCCTCGACGTGACCACGGCCGACTGGGGCGTCGAGGTGACCCTCGTGGAGCTCAAGGACATCCTGCTGCCCGACTCGATGAAGCGGGCGATGGCACGGCAGGCCGAGGCGGAGCGCGAGAAGCGGGCGAAGATCATCGCCGCCGAGGGGGAGGCGCTCGCCTCCGTGAAGCTCGGCGTGGCGTCCGACACGATGATGGCGCATCCACTGGCCCTGCAGCTTCGCACGCTGCAGACGCTCGTGGAGGTCGGGGTCGACAAGAACACGCTCGTGGTCGTGCCGGCGCCCCTGCTCGGCTCGATCGAGGCCCTGACGAGCTTCATCGATCGCGAAGCCGCGACCGCCCAGGTGCGGGCGAGTTCGGAGCGCTTGGCAGGATCTTGACGACGGCTGTCGTCCCTGCCAGCGACGCGTGTCGGTCGGATGCTCCAGACTGAGCGGGTGACCACGAACCAGACCGCCGCCTCGGCGGGCGCCCAGGCACCTGCCGGTGCCGCAGCCGGAGCCGAGGGCAGCGAGCCCGCCACCGAGCACCGCGGCTCCCTCGGCCTCGTGCAGGGCACGGCGCTCTACATCGCGAGCGTGCTCGGCACCGGCATCCTCGTGCTGCCGGGGCTGGCGGCCGCCGCAGCAGGGCCGGCCTCGATCGTGGCCGTCGCCGCCGTGCTCGTGCTCTCGATCCCGCTCGCCGGAACGTTCGCGGCGCTCGCCTCGCGCTATCCCGACCCGGGCGGCGTCGCCAGCTACGTGCGCCGCACCCTCGGCGACACGGCCGCCCGCATGACCGGCTACTGGTTCTTCTTCGGCGTGTGCATCGGCGCACCCGTGCTGGCCGTGCTCGGCGGCGAGTACGTCGTCGCGGTGCTCGGCGTCGACCGCTCCGCCGTGCCGATCATCTCGCTGGCGATCTTCGTGCCGCCGTTCGTCGCGAACTGGTTCGGCGTGCGCGTCGCGGGGTGGGCGCAGTTCGTGCTCACCGGGCTCCTCATCGCCACCGTCGTCGGCGTCGTCGCGGTGACCTTCCCGGCCGTCGAGTCGTCGAACTTCCAGCCCTTCCTGCCCAACGGGTGGGGCGGGGTCGGCACCGCGATCAGCCTCTTCGTCTGGGCGTTCGCGGGCTGGGAGGTCGGCACCCACATCGCCGGCGAGTTCCGGAATCCGCGCCGCATCATCCCGCTCGCCACGGCCATCGCGATCGTCGTGGTCGGCGCGGGCTACCTCGCGCTGCAGGTCGTGACCGTCGGCGTGCTCGGCGACCAGGCCGGCGAGGGCGTCGTGCCGCTGCTCGACCTCGTCGACACCACCGTGCCGGGCATCGGCTCCACGCTCGTCGCGATCGTCACCGCGATCGTCTGCCTCGGCGTCATGAACGCCTACCTGCCCGCGTTCGCGAAGCTCGGGTCGGCGCTCGGACGCGACGGCGACCTGCCGCGCTACTTCGCGAAGGGCGCGGCCGCCGGCGAGGTGCCGCGCCGGGCGCTGCTGCTCACGGCTGCACTCGTCGCCGTGTACTTCGTGCTCATGCTGCTGAACGGCATGAACCTGTCGGCGTTCATCCTGATCCACACGAGCAACATGGTCGCCATCTACGCGGCCGGCATGGTTGCCGCGACGCTCCTCCTGCGGCGCTGGTCCTTCGGCTGGTGGCTCGCCGTGGTCGCCACGGTCATGACCGTGGGCCTGCTCGTGCTCGCGTGGGCGAACCTGCTCGTGCCCGTCATCCTCGCGCTCGCCGCGGTGCTCGTCACGGTCGTGCGACGCCTGCGCGGTCGCACCGCATCGGGGGCACGGGCGGCATCCGCCGCGCCCGCGCCCGCGCCCGCGGCATCCGCCTCCGTCCCGACGGCCCAGGAGCTCAGTTGACCGAGTACCGCGCCCACTTCGACGCCGAGATCGAGTTCGTCAACGGGGGCGCGCTGCGCGCCGAGGCGTTCCGCCTCGACCTCCCGTCGCGCGACCTCACCGAGGCGCAGGTCGGCGAGCTGCTCGTGCGGCACCTCGGACTCACCCTGGTCGGCCGGGTGCAGCTGTCGAACCTCGAGGTCGTCGAGGAGCCGCATCGCGGGTCGCGCGGGGTCGGCGATGCGCCGACGGATGCCGCGGCATCCGTCGGGCCGGGTACGCCGGAGGCGCGCGGCGAGCTCGTCGACCTCAGTCACCCCATCCGGGCAGGGCTCGTGACCTACCCCGGCATCCCGGCGCCGACGATCACGCCGCATCTCACCCGCGAGGCGTCGCGCGAGCACTACGCGCCCGGCACCGAGTTCGCGATCGACCTCATCACCATGGCCGGCAACACCGGCACCTACCTCGACAGCCCGTTCCACCGCTACGCGCACGGCGGCGACCTCGCGAGCCTCGAGCTCGCCACGCTCGTCGGCGTCCCCGCCGAGGTGTTCCGGTTGACGGATGCCGCGAGCCGCGGCATCCCTGCCGAGGTGTTCCTCGACCGCGAGCTCGCGGGCACCGCGGTGCTGCTGCACACCGGCTGGAGCCGGCACTTCGGCGCGCCCGAGTACGCGCACGGGTCGCCGTTCCTCACCGAGGCCGGAGCGCGCCACCTCGTCGACGCCGGGGTCGCGATCGTCGGCATCGACGCGCTGAACATCGACGACACGGAGTCGGGCGGAGAGCGCCCGGCCCACTCGATCCTGCTCGCGGCGGGCGTGCACGTCGTCGAGCACCTCACCGCGCTCGACCGCGTGCCGGTGCGTGGTGCGCGCTTCACCGCGGTGCCGCCGCGGGTCGAGGGGTTCGGCACGTTCCCCGTGCGGGCGTTCGCGGAGCTGCCTGCGCGCTGACGCTCGTCCGGTGGGTCGGTCGTCGGTCCGCGCGCGGGGGCGCGACGGCGGGCCGGATGACGGCGAGCGTCCGGGAGCGGCGCGGGCAGTGGCATCCGTCGCCCTCGTGAGTGAGGATGGGTGGATGATCGCTCCCGCGTACTCGCTCCGCGACGGCAACTCCATCCCCGCGCTCGGGCTCGGCACGTACGGGCTCAATGAGCAGGCGGGCATCGCGGCGATCGTGTCGGGCATCGCCGACGGCTACCGCCTCATCGACACCGCCTACAACTACGGCAACGAGGACGTCGTCGGCGAGGCCGTGCGCCGCACCGACGTCGACCGCAGCGACCTCGTGATCACCACCAAGCTGCCCGGGCGCCACCACGGATTCGACGAGACCCTCGCCAGCTTCGAGGAATCGCGCCGCCGCCTCGACCTCGACTGGGTCGACCTCTACCTCATCCACTGGCCCAACCCCCGCATCGACAAGTACGTCGACACCTGGCGGGCGATGATCCGGCTGCGCGAGAAGGGCCTCGTGCGGTCGATCGGCGTCTCGAACTTCACCGTCGCCATGCTCGAACGCCTGGAACGCGACACGCAGGTCGTGCCCGTCGTGAACCAGGTCGAGCTGCACCCGTACTTCCCGCAGGAGGAACTGCGGGCCTACCACGACGAGCACGACATCCGCACCGAGAGCTGGAGCCCGCTCGCCAAGCGCAGCGAGCTCCTGCAGGAGGGCGTCATCACGGCGCTCGCCGCCGAGAAGGGCGTCACGCCGGCGCAGATCGTGCTGCGCTGGCACGTCGAGCTCGAGGCGGTGCCGATCCCCAAGTCGGCGGATGCCGCGCGCCGCCGTGAGAACCTCGACGTCTTCTCGTTCGGGCTGGCCCCCGAGGAGGTCGAGGCGATCACGGCCCTCTCCCGCGGGCGGCTCTGGGGCGCCGACCCCGACACGCACGAGGAGTTCTGAGCGCTCGCCGCGCTGTTCACCCGCTTCACCCCGGTGCTTCACGCGCCGTTCCTCGGGCCTCGGCAGCATGCTGCACATGAAGCCGACCCTCGTCGCCGGTGCCGCCGCGGCCGCACTCGCCCTCCTCCTCCTCGTTCCCGCTACCGGCGCGGTCGCCCGGCCGTCCGTGCCTGATGCGGTCGTCACGACCGGCACCGAGACGCCGGCGCTCTACGACGATGCCGAGGGCGGCAACGCCAGCGGCGACGACCCGGCGATCTGGGTGGATCCGACCGACTCGCACGACTCCATCGTCATCACGACGGCGAAGGAGGGCGGGCTCCGCGTGTACGACCTCGCCGCCCACGAGCTGCAGTCCCTCGTCGCGACGGCGGCGCCGCGGGCCGACGGCATCGAGGGCCGGTACAACAACGTCGACATCGCCTACGACGTGCCGCTCGGCGCGGCATCCGTCGACCTCGCCGTGGTCTCGGATCGCTACAACGACCAGCTGCGGTTCTTCGTGATCGACCCGGCCGGGGCCGACGCGCCGACGCCGCTGACCGAGGTCACCGCGCCCGACCTGCCGTTCCTGTTCAGTCCCGACCGCGCCACGGTGGCCGAGGAGCACACCGCGTACGGGCTCGCGGTGTGGCAGCCCGCCCCGGGCGAGACGTACGCCGTGGTCACCCAGGAGGGCGCACCGACCCTCGCGACCGTGCGGCTCGCGGCATCCGGTGGCCTCGTCGGGTACGCGGATGCCACGACGACCGTGATGCCGTCGTCATTCCCGCTGCCCGACGGCACCACCTGGACGCCGTGCGAGGAGCCCGGCGTCGGCCCGCAGCTCGAGGGACTMTCTGTCGACCAGCGCTCGGGGGTGTTCTACGCCGCGCAGGAGGACGTGGGCGTCTGGCGCATCGCGCTGCCGTTCGGTTCGGCGGAGCCCCGGCTCATCGACCGCGTGAAGGACTTCGGCGKGCAC